>NZ_JBHYKM010000116.1:0-24946 GCF_042741435.1 Streptomyces sp. NPDC058955
CCGCCGGGCGGCGGCCCGCCGCACCCGCGCGTCCTGACCGAGGGGCCCACGCCCGGCCCGCCGCCCCGCACCCGGCCCACCAGGCCGCCGCGGCACGTACGGCCCGGGCCGCCCACCAGGCGGCCCGGGCCCGCCGGCCGAGGGCCCGGGCCGCGGCGCGCCGCCTCGGAGCCGTACAGCCCCGCCCTGAGGCCCCCTGCCCGGGGCCCGCGCGGAGCCCGTCCTGTCACCGTGCGCCAGTAGGGTGGGCGCATGGCCGACCCCACCAGCTATCGACCCGCGCCGGGGCAGATTCCCGACGTCCCGGGTGTCTACAAGTTCCGGGACGAGCACCGGCGGGTGATCTACGTCGGGAAGGCGAAGTCGCTGAAGCAGCGGCTGGCGAACTACTTCCAGCCGCTCGCGAGCCTGCACCCGCGGACCGCCACCATGGTGACCACGGCCGCCTCCGTGGAGTGGACGGTCGTCTCCACCGAGGTCGAGGCGCTCCAGCTGGAGTACTCCTGGATCAAGGAGTACGACCCCCGGTTCAACGTGAAGTACCGGGACGACAAGAGCTACCCCTATCTCGCGGTCACCCTGAACGAGGAGTTCCCGCGCGTCCAGGTCATGCGCGGCCACAAGAAGAAGGGCGTCCGGTACTTCGGGCCGTACGCGCACGCGTGGGCGATCCGCGAGACCGTCGACCTCATGCTGCGGGTCTTCCCGGTGCGGACCTGCTCGGCCGGCGTGTTCCGCAACGCCGCCTCGGCCGGCCGGCCCTGCCTCCTCGGCTACATCGGCAAGTGCTCGGCGCCCTGCGTCGGCCGGGTCACGCCCGAGGAGCACCGCGAACTGGCCGACGATTTCTGCGACTTCATGGCCGGCCGCACCGGCACCTACATCCGCCGTCTGGAGAAGCGGATGACGGCGGCGGCCGAGGACATGGAGTACGAGAAGGCGGCCCGGCTCCGCGACGACATAGAGGCCCTGCGGCGGGCCATGGAGAAGAGCGCGGTCGTCCTCGCCGACGCCACCGACGCCGACCTCATCGCCCTCGCCGAGGACGAGCTGGAGGCCGCCGTCCAGATCTTCCACGTCCGCGGCGGCCGCGTCCGCGGCCAGCGCGGCTGGGTCACCGACAAGGTCGAGGCCGTCGACACCGCCGGGCTCGTCGAGCACGCCCTCCAGCAGCTGTACGGCGAGGAGAGCGGCGACGCCGTGCCCAAGGAGGTCCTGGTCCCGGCGCTGCCCGAGGACGCCGAGGCCGTCACCCAGTGGCTCTCCGGCCGCCGTGGCTCCCAGGTCTCGCTGCGGATCCCGCAGCGCGGCGACAAGAAGGACCTGATGGCCACCGTCGCCCGCAACGCCCAGCAGGCCCTCGTCCTCCACAAGACCAAGCGCGCCAGCGACCTCACCACCCGCTCCCGGGCCCTGGAGGAGATCGCCGAGGCCCTGGACCTGGAGTCGGCGCCGCTGCGCATCGAGTGCTTCGACATCTCCCACCTCCAGGGCGAGGACGTCGTCGCCTCCATGGTCGTCTTCGAGGACGGGCTGCCCCGCAAGAGCGAGTACCGCCGCTTCCAGATCAAGGGCTTCGAGGGCCAGGACGACGTCCGCTCCATGCACGAGGTGATCGGCCGCCGCTTCCGCCGCTACCTCGCCGAGAAGGAGAAGACGGGGGAGTGGGGCGAGGACGGCGAGGTCGCCGTCGACGAGGCCGGCGACGACGGCCGGCCCAAGCGCTTCGCCTACCCGCCGCAGCTCGTCGTCGTCGACGGCGGACAGCCGCAGGTCGCCGCCGCCCGCCGGGCCCTGGACGAGCTCGGCATCGACGACGTCGCCGTCTGCGGCCTCGCCAAGCGGCTGGAGGAGGTCTGGCTGCCCGGCGAGGACGACCCGGTGGTGCTGCCCCGCTCCAGCGAGGGCCTCTACCTCCTCCAGCGGGTCCGTGACACGGCTCACGATTTCGCCATCCGCTACCAGCGGTCCAAGCGCACCAAACGGCTCCGGAGCAGCCCCCTCGACGCCGTCCCCGGCCTCGGCGACACGCGCAAACAGGCCCTGATCAAGCATTTCGGCTCGGTGAAGCGGCTGAAGCAGGCGACAATCGAGCAGATCTGTGAGGTCCCCGGCTTCGGCCGGAAGACCGCGGAGGCGGTCGCCGTGGCCATGGCGCAGGCGGCCCCCGCCGCACCCGCCGTGAACACGGCCACAGGAGAGATCATGGAAGACGACGGGGGCACCACCGCATGACCGACCGCCACCCCGGCGACGGGCACCACACGCACGACGGGCACCACCGAGAAGACGGAGCAGGACACGTGAGTACGGGCACGAAGGAGACCGCGGGCGACAACGGCGCCGAGGCGGCCATCCCCGAGCTGGTGATCATCTCCGGCATGTCCGGAGCCGGCCGTTCCACCGCGGCGAAGTGTCTGGAGGACCTGGGCTGGTTCGTCGTCGACAACCTGCCGCCCGCGCTGATCCCCACCATGGTGGAGCTCGGCGCCCGCTCCCAGGGCCACGTCGCCCGCATCGCGGTCGTCGTCGACGTCCGCGGCCGGCAGTTCTTCGACGCCCTGCGCGAGTCCCTCGCCGACCTGGAGGCCAAGCAGGTCACCCGCAGGATCGTCTTCCTGGAGTCCTCCGACGAGGCCCTGGTCCGCCGCTTCGAGTCGGTCCGCCGCCCCCACCCGCTCCAGGGCGACGGCCGCATCGTCGACGGCATCGCCGCCGAGCGCGACCTGCTGCGCGAGCTGCGCGGCGACGCCGACCTGGTGATCGACACCTCCAGCCTCAACGTGCACGAGCTGCGCGCCAAGATGGACGCCCAGTTCGCCGGCGAGGAGGAGCCCGAGCTGCGGGCCACCGTCATGTCCTTCGGCTTCAAGTACGGCCTGCCGGTCGACGCCGACCTCGTCGTGGACATGCGCTTCCTGCCCAACCCGCACTGGGTCCCCGAGCTGCGCCCGTACACCGGCCTCAACGAGGAGGTGGCGAACTACGTCTACAACCAGCCCGGCGCCAAGGAGTTCCTGGACCGCTACACCGAGCTGCTCCAGCTGATCGCCGCCGGCTACCGCCGCGAGGGCAAGCGGTACGTCACCATCGCCGTGGGCTGCACCGGCGGCAAGCACCGCTCCGTCGCCACCGCCGAGAAGCTCGCCGCCCGCATCGCCGCCGAGGGCGTGGAGACGGTGGTCGTCCACCGCGACATGGGGCGCGAGTGAAGCCGTACCGCCGGCGTCCCGCCTCCACCCTCTCGGTGAAGCGGACGCTCCGCAGGCGCGGCGCCCAGCCGAAGGTCGTCGCCCTCGGCGGCGGCATGGGCCTCTCCGCCTCCCTCGCCGCGCTGCGGCGGATCACCGGCGACCTCACCGCCGTCGTCACCGTCGCCGACGACGGGGGCTCCAGCGGCCGGCTCCGGGAGGAGCTGGGCGTGCTGCCCCCGGGCGACCTCCGCAAGGCGCTCGCCGCGCTCTGCGGCGACGACGACTGGGGCCAGACCTGGGCCCGGGTCATCCAGCACCGCTTCCGGTCCAAGGGCGAGATGGGCGGCCACGCCGTCGGCAACCTGCTGATCGTCGCCCTCTGGGAGCAGCTCGGCGGCGACCCCGTGCAGGCCCTCGACCTGGTCGGGCGGCTGCTCGGCGCCCAGGGCCGGGTGCTGCCCATGTCCGCCGTGCCGCTGGAGCTCCAGGCCCTGGTCAGGGGCCACGACCCGGCGCGCCCGGACGACGTGGACACCGTGCGCGGCCAGGCCACCGTGGCGCTCACCCCGGGCGAGGTGCAGTCCGTCCACCTGGTGCCGCACGACCCGCCGGCCGTGCCGGAGGCCGTCGCGGCGGTCCTCGACGCGGACTGGGTCGTGCTCGGCCCGGGCTCCTGGTTCTCCTCGGTGATCCCGCACCTCCTCGTGCCCGAACTGCTCGACGCGCTCGTCGAGACCAAGGCCCGCAAGGTGCTCTCGCTGAACCTCGCGCCCCAGCCGGGAGAAACAGAGGGCTTCTCCCCGCAGCGTCATTTGGAGGTTTTGGGACGACACGCCCCTAAACTCGCCCTGGACGTGGTGCTGGCCGACGAGGCCGCCGTGCCCGACGTGTCAGCCAGGGAACCCCTCGTCGACGCCGCCAAGCGGCTCGGCGCCGCGGTCGAGCTGGCGCCGGTGGCCCGCGCCGACGGTTCTCCGAAGCACGACCCGGAGCAGTTGGCCGCCGCGTACGACCGTATTTTTCGGATGCATGGAAGGATCGGCCCATGGCGATGACGGCAGCGGTGAAGGACGAGATCTCCCGGCTTCCCGTCACCCGGACCTGCTGCAGGAAGTCGGAGGTCTCGTCGATCCTCCGGTTCGCGGGCGGTCTGCACCTGGTCAGCGGCCGGATCGTGATCGAGGCGGAGCTCGACACGGCGATGGCGGCCCGGCGGCTGAAGCGGGACATCCTGGAGATCTTCGGGCACAGCTCGGAACTGATCGTGATGGCCCCCGGCGGGCTGCGGCGCGGCTCCCGCTTCGTGGTGCGCGTGGTGGCCGGCGGCGACCAGCTGGCCCGCCAGACGGGCCTGGTCGACGGCCGGGGCCGCCCCATCCGGGGCCTCCCCCCGCAGGTCGTCTCCGGGGCCACCTGTGACGCCGAGGCGGCCTGGCGCGGCGCCTTCCTCGCCCACGGCTCGCTGACCGAGCCGGGCCGCTCCTCCTCCCTGGAGGTGACCTGCCCCGGCCCGGAGGCCGCGCTCGCCCTGGTCGGCGCCGCCCGCCGGCTCTCCATCGCCGCGAAGGCCCGCGAGGTCCGCGGGGTGGACCGGGTCGTGGTCCGCGACGGCGACGCGATCGGCGCCCTGCTCACCCGGCTCGGCGCGCACGAGTCGGTGCTGGCCTGGGAGGAGCGGCGGATGCGCCGCGAGGTCCGCGCCACCGCCAACCGGCTCGCCAACTTCGACGACGCCAACCTGCGCCGCTCGGCCCGGGCCGCCGTCGCCGCCGGCGCCCGGGTGCAGCGCGCCCTGGAGATCCTGGCGGACGAGGTGCCCGAGCACCTCGCGGCGGCCGGCCGGCTGCGCATGGAGCACAAGCAGGCCTCCCTGGAGGAGCTGGGCGCGCTCGCCGACCCGCCGCTCACCAAGGACGCGGTGGCCGGCCGGATCCGCCGGCTGCTCGCCATGGCCGACAAGCGGGCGCAGGACCTGGGCATCCCCGGCACCGAGTCGAACCTGACCGAGGAGCTGGACGAGAGCCTGGTCGGCTGAGACCGGCCCCGGCCCGCACGGCCCCCGCCCCCACCCGGGGCGGGGGCCGTTCCCGTACCGGTGGAATCCCGAACTCCGCGGCGACGGAACGCTTCTGAGGTCACATCAGCATCCGGGTGTCACGGGCCCGTTGCCGCGAGGCGCCCTTGACAGCCCCATGGCCGCCCATGAGCCTGGCATCCGTTCTTCTTCGTGACGGATCACACCAAGGGGGGCTCGTGATGAGACGAAGGGCGCGCGCGGTACTCGCCGCCGCCTCACTGCTGATCGCCGGACTCGCGGCGGCACCCGCCGCCGGAGCGCGGCCGGCGGACCCGGAGGGCGGCGACGCCCTCTCCGTATGGCGGGCCACGGTCACCAAGGAGCAGGTGCCGCTCCTCCTCGACGCCGGGGCCGACGGACACGAACTGACCGAGCAGGTGCCCGAGCGCGGCACCGCCACGGTCGAGGTCTACCTCACCGAGGACCAGGCCGGAGCGCTGCGCGACCGGGGCGTCCCGGTCGCCGAGCACGACCCGGGCCCGGCCGCCGCCCGGCGCGCGGCCGCCGCCGGCGACGGCGTCTTCCGCCCGTACGGCGGCGCCGGCGGCCTCAAGGAGGAACTCCTCGCCACCGCCGCCGCCCACCCCGGCCTCACCAAGGTCGTCTCCATCGGCAAGACCCTCAAGGGCCAGGACATCCTCGCGGTCAAGGTCACCAAGGGCGCCCGGCAGGCGAAGGACGGCAGCAGGCCGGCCACGCTGTACGTCTCCAACCAGCACGCCCGGGAGTGGATCACCCCGGAGATGACGAGGCGGCTGCTCCACCACTACCTCGACAACTACGGCACCGACGAGCGGATCACCCGGATCGTCGACTCCACCGAGCTGTGGTTCGTGCTCTCCGCCAACCCCGACGGCTACGACTTCACCCACGCCGACCCGGCCAACCGCCAGTGGCGCAAGAACCTCCGCGACAACGACGGCGACGGCGTGATCGCCGCCGGCGACGGCGTCGACCTCAACCGGAACTTCGCCTACAAGTGGGGCTACGACGACGAGGGTTCGTCCCCCGACCCGGCCGACGAGACCTTCCGCGGCAAGGGCCCCATGTCCGAGCCGGAGACCCGGGCCCTGGACGCCTTCCAGAAGCGCATCGGCTTCTCGTACGGCATCAACTACCACTCCGCCGCCCAGCTCCTGCTGTACGGCGTCGGCTGGCAGGTCGCCACCGACACCCCCGACGACACCGCCCTCAAGGCGCTCGCCGGCACCCCGCAGAACTCGGCGGTCCCCGGCTACCGGCCGCAGGTCTCCTCCGAGCTGTACATCACCAACGGCGAGGCCGACGGACACGCCGCCAACGTCAACGGCATGCAGATGTTCACCCCCGAGATGTCCACCTGCGCCACCGCCTCCCGCGTCGACCCGAACGACGCCTGGGAGGCCGCCGACTGCGCCTCCGTCTTCACCTTCCCCGACGACGAGAAGCTGATCCAGGCCGAGTTCGCCAAGAACATCCCCTTCGCGCTCGCCGTCGCCGAGTCCGCCGCCCGCCCCGACGCCCCGGTCTCCCCGGTCGGCGCCGAGGCCCCGGCCCTCACCCCCGACGCCTTCGCCACCTCCTACGCCGCCGCCGGCGAGGAGCAGCCGGTCGCCGTCACCGCCCGCAAGTCCCTGCGCGCCAAGACCCTCCACTACCGGATCAACGGCGGCCGCGCCCACCGCGCCGGCGTCGAGGCGTGGGAGGGCGGCGAGACCTACGGCGGCGACGACAACCTGTACTACGACCAGTACCGCGGCGAGGTGAGGGGCGCCCGGCCCGGCGACTCCGTCGAGGTCTGGTTCACCGCCCGCGACCGCGCCGGGCGGACCACCGCCACGACCCCCTTCACGTACAAGGTCGCCGAACGCGCCCGCGGGGACGTCCTCGTCCTCGCCGAGGAGGGCGGTACGGGCGCCGCCGCGCACGCCGACACCTATGTGAAGGCGCTCGCCGCGACCGGCCGCAAGGCCGCCGTCTGGGACGTCGCGGGCCAGGGCGCCCCGCACGCCCTCGGCGTCCTCTCCCACTTCCGCACCGTCGTCTGGTACACCGGCGCCGAGCGTCCCTCCGGGGCCGTCCAGCTCGCCGTCCGCTCCTACCTCAACGAGGGCGGCAAGCTGGTCAACGCCGGCGAGAAGAGCGGCGGGCTCACCCGGATCGGCCGGGCCGAGTCCAACGACTTCGCCCAGTACTGGCTCGGCGCCTACCACCGGGCCGGACTGAACGGCCCGGCCTCCTTCGTCGGCGCCGGCCGCCTCACCGGCGCGGGCACCGGGCTCGGCGCCGCCGCCGGCAACCCGCTCGACAACGCCGGCGCCTACACCGTCACCTCCGACACCCTCGACCCGGAGCGGTTCCCGCAGTTCGCCTCCAGCGCCCCGGCCGGCGACTACCCGGGCCTGCGGACCCCCTTCGAACCGGCCGAGGGCAGCACCTTCGCCGCCGTCCGGCACGCCGACGACGCCTGGGCCCGGCTCACCCGGACCGTCGACCTCACCGGCACCACCGCCGCCGTCGGCCCCCGGCTCGACTTCCAGATCAGCTACGACACCGAGCCCGGCTACGACAACCTCGTCGTCGAGGCCAGGACCGTCGGACAGGACGACTGGACCACCCTGCCCGACCGGAACGGCGGCACCTCCACGGAGCCGCCCGCCGACTGCGGCGAGGGCTACTACCTGAAGCTCCACCCCGCCCTCGGCCGCTACCTCACCCTCGGCGCGGACGGCTGCGCGCCCACCGGCACCTCCGGCGCCTGGAACGCCTTCACCGGCCCCTCCAACGGCTGGCGGCAGGCGTCCGTCGACCTCTCCGCCTACGCGGGCAAGCAGGTCGAGCTCTCGCTCTCGTACGTCTCCGACCCCGGCACCGGCGAGACCGGCGCCTTCGTCGACGACGTCCGGCTGGTCACCGCGGCCGGCACCGAGCAGGAGGGCTTCGAGAGCGGGCTCGGCGCCTGGACGGTGCCCGGCGCCCCGGCCGGCAGCCCCGGCAACACCGCCGACTGGACCCGCTCGCCGGCCCTGTTCCACTCCGTCGCCGCCGTCACCACCCGCGACACCGTCCTCCTCGGCTTCGGCCTGGAGCACGTCGGAACCGCGGCCGAACGGCAGCGACTTCTCGACCGCGCCCTCACCGCGCTCCGCCGCTGACGGAGAGTAGTGGGGACAAAGGTCCCAAGACGGCCCGTACCCGTTGGTAGGTACGGGCCGTCGGCCATTTTCCGGTCACTTTCCGGGCTCGAACGGCTGCGCTCGATGTCACTCGGGGGCGCCCGGAGGGGTAGGGTCGGAAGCGGTCGGGGACATCCCAAAAAAATCAAGATCTCGCCGGTGTGACATTTCACCCGGCGTTCTCATACGAGGAGATCGGTTCGTGACGATCCGCGTAGGCATCAACGGCTTTGGCCGTATCGGTCGCAACTACTTCCGCGCGCTCCTTGAGCAGGGTGCCGACATCGAGGTCGTGGCCGTCAACGACCTGGGCGACACCGCGACCACGGCTCACCTGCTGAAGTACGACACCATCCTGGGGCGCCTCAAGGCCGAGGTCTCCCACACCGCCGACACCATCACCGTCGACGGCCACACCATCAAGGTGCTGTCCGAGCGCGACCCCGCCGACATCCCGTGGGGGCAGCTCGGCGTCGACGTCGTCATCGAGTCCACCGGCATCTTCACCAAGCGCGAGGACGCCGCGAAGCACCTCGCCGGCGGCGCCAAGAAGGTCCTCATCTCGGCTCCGGCCAAGGACGAGGACATCACCATCGTCATGGGCGTCAACCAGGACAAGTACGACCCGGCGAACCACCACGTCATCTCGAACGCGTCCTGCACCACCAACTGCGTCGCCCCGATGGCCAAGGTCCTCGACGAGAACTTCGGCATCGTCCGCGGTCTCATGACCACGGTCCACGCCTACACCAACGACCAGCGCATCCTGGACTTCCCGCACAAGGACCTGCGCCGCGCCCGCGCCGCCGCGGAGAACATCATCCCGACCACGACCGGTGCCGCGAAGGCCACCGCCCTGGTCCTCCCGCAGCTCAAGGGCAAGCTGGACGGCATCGCGATGCGCGTCCCGGTCCCCACCGGCTCCGCCACCGACCTCGTCGTCACCCTGGACCGCGAGGTCACCAAGGACGAGGTCAACGCCGCCTTCAAGAAGGCGGCCGAGGACGGCCCGCTCAAGGGCATCCTCTTCTACACCGAGGACCCGATCGTCTCCTCGGACATCGTCAGCGACCCGGCGTCGTGCACCTTCGACTCCTCGCTGACCATGGTCCAGGACGGCAACAGCGTCAAGATCCTCGGCTGGTACGACAACGAGTGGGGCTACTCCAACCGTCTCGTCGACCTCACCACCTTCGTCGGCGACCAGCTCTGACGTACTAGGGTTCAACAGGGCAGGGCTTTCGATGTGAGCAGGGCTCGGGCAGCGCGACGAAGCGCTGTGCGGGCCCTGTCTCGTGTGCTCCACCGCGTACCAAGGAGTCAGTGAACAGATGAAGACGATCGACGAGCTTCTCGGCGAGGGCGTCGAGGGCAAGCGGGTGTTCGTCCGCGCCGATCTCAACGTGCCGCTCGAAGGCACCACCATCACCGACGACGGCCGCATCCGCGCCGTCGTCCCCACGGTCAAGGCGCTCGCCGAGGCCGGCGCCCGGGTCGTGGTCGCCTCCCACCTGGGCCGCCCCAAGGGCGCCCCGGACCCGGCGTTCTCCCTCGCCCCCGCCGCCGCGCGGCTCGGCGAACTGCTCGGCGCCGAGGTGGCCTTCGCCACCGACACCGTCGGCGAGTCCGCCCGGGCGACCGTCGCGGGCCTGGCCGACGGCGGCGTGGCCGTCATCGAGAACCTGCGCTTCAACGCCGGCGAGACCTCGAAGGACGACGCCGAGCGCGACGCCTTCGCGGAACAGCTGGCCGCCCTCGCCGACCTCTACGTCGGCGACGGCTTCGGCGCCGTCCACCGCAAGCACGCCTCGGTCTACGACCTCCCGGGCAAGCTGCCGCACGCGGCCGGCTACCTCATCGCCACCGAGGTCGGCGTCCTCAAGAAGCTGACGGAGGACGTCCGGCGGCCGTACGCGGTCGTCCTCGGCGGCGCCAAGGTCTCCGACAAGCTCGGCGTGATCGACCACCTCCTGGAGAAGGCCGACCGCATCCTCGTCGGCGGCGGCATGGCCTACACCTTCCTCAAGGCCCAGGGCCACGAGGTCGGCATCTCCCTCCTCCAGGAGGACCAGATCCCGGCGGTGCTCGACTACCTCAAGCGCGCCGAGGAGAAGGGCGTCGAGTTCGTCCTCCCCGTCGACGTCCTGGTCTCGCCGACCTTCCCGGACCTCAAGACCAAGGCCCCGTCGAACCCCACCACGGTCGCCGCGGACGCCATCCCGGCCGACCAGGAGGGCCTGGACATCGGTCCGGAGACCCGCAAGCTGTACGCCTCGAAGCTCGCCGACGCGGCCACCGTCTTCTGGAACGGCCCGATGGGCGTCTTCGAGCACCCCGACTACGCCGAGGGCACCCGGGCCGTCGCCCAGGCGCTCGTCGACTCCCCGGCCTTCACCGTGGTCGGCGGCGGCGACTCCGCCGCCGCGGTCCGCATCCTGGGCTTCGACGAGAACGCTTTCGGCCACATCTCGACCGGTGGCGGCGCCTCCCTCGAATACCTCGAGGGCAAGCAGCTCCCCGGCCTCGTCGCACTGGAGAAGTGATCACCACCATGACCGAGACCACCCGCACCCCGCTGATGGCGGGCAACTGGAAGATGAACCTCAACCACCTGGAGGCCATCGCCCACGTCCAGAAGCTCGCCTTCTCGCTCACCGACAAGGACTACGCCGGCTGCGAGGTCGCCGTCCTCGTCCCCTTCACCGACCTGCGCTCCGTGCAGACCCTGATCGAGGGCGACAAGCTCAAGATCAAGTACGGTGCCCAGGACCTGTCGGCCCACGAGTCCGGCGCGTACACCGGTGAGATCTCCGGCGCCATGCTCGCCAAGCTGAACACCGGCTTCGTCGCCGTCGGCCACTCCGAGCGCCGCCAGTACCACGGCGAGTCCGACGAGCTGTGCAACGCCAAGGTGAAGGCCGCCTTCGCCCACGGCATCACCCCGATCCTCTGCGTCGGCGAGGAGCTGGACGTGCGCGAGGCCGGCGACGCCGTCACGCACACCCTCGCCCAGGTCGAGGGCGGCCTGAAGGGCGTCCCGGCCGAGCAGGCCGAGACCGTCGTGATCGCGTACGAGCCGGTCTGGGCCATCGGCACCGGCAAGGTCTGCGGCGCCGACGACGCCCAGGAGGTCTGCGGGGCGATCCGCGGCAAGCTCGCCGAGCTCTACACGCAGGACGTCGCCGACAAGATCCGCATCCAGTACGGCGGCTCCGTCAAGAGCGGCAACGTCGCCGAGATCATGGCGAAGCCCGACATCGACGGCGCCCTGGTCGGCGGCGCGTCGCTGGACGCGGACGAGTTCGTCAAGATCGTCCGCTTCCGCGACCAGTGACGATGTAGAGCGGCGGAGGAGATCCGTCGTACCCTGTCGGGGGTCGGGCCGTGCCCGGCCCCCGTCCGTTATCAAGCTCCGAGGAAGTTGGTCCAGCCGTGGTTATGGGGTTCTCGATCGCCCTGATCGTCTTCAGCGCGCTGCTGATGCTGCTGGTGCTGATGCACAAGGGGAAGGGCGGCGGCCTCTCCGACATGTTCGGCGGCGGCATGCAGTCCTCCGTCGGCGGCTCCTCGGTCGCCGAGCGCAACCTCGACCGCATCACGGTCGTGGTCGGGCTGCTCTGGTTCGCCTGCATTGTCGTACTTGGTCTGCTCATGAAGCTGGACGGGTAACTCCGCACACTGGACGCGCGTTGGGCCTTCCGTAGACTGGGGCATCTTCGAGCACCATCACGCAGGGAGTTACGACCGTGGCAAGTGGCAACGCGATCCGGGGAAGCCGGGTCGGAGCGGGGCCGATGGGGGAGGCCGAGCGGGGCGAGTCGGCACCGCGCCTCCGCATCTCCTTCTGGTGCTCGAACGGGCACGAGACCCAGCCGAGTTTCGCGAGCGACGCGCAGGTCCCGGACACCTGGGACTGCCCCCGCTGCGGGTTCCCGGCCGGCCAGGACCGGGACAACCCGCCGGACCCGCCGCGCACCGAGCCGTACAAGACCCACCTCGCCTACGTCCGCGAGCGGCGCAGCGACGCCGACGGCGAGGCGATCCTCGCCGAGGCGCTCGCCAAGCTCCGGGGCGAGATCTGAACGACCGCTGAACAGCAGGCCAAGGGCCCTGCCCGCGAACCGGATTCGCGGGACGGGGCCCTTCGTCGTGTCCGGGGCCGGTGGCACGGAATGCCCCGGCCGATCAATTAGGTTGGAGAAGCAGCGGGGCAGACACGTACGAGAAGAAGTGGGCGATGTCCGAAATGACCACTGAAGGACGCATCAGGCTCAACCGGCTGCCCGAGTGGGCGGCCCTCGGCAAGCACCGGGAGCAGCTGGGCTCCACCCATCTGCGCGAGCTGTTCGCGGCCGACCCGGAGCGCGGCACCGGCTACACCCTGCGGGTCGGTGACCTCCACCTGGACTACTCCAAGCAGCTCGTCACCGACGAGACCCTGGAGCTGCTGCGCGAGCTGGCCGCCGCCACCGGCGTGGCGGAGCTGCGCGACGCCATGTTCCGCGGCGAGAAGATCAACACCACCGAGGACCGGGCCGTCCTCCACACCGCGCTGCGCGCCCCCCGCGAGGCCGTGATCGAGGTGGACGGAGAGAACGTCGTCCCCGGGGTCCACGCCGTCCTCGACAAGATGGCCGGCTTCGCCGACAAGGTCCGCTCCGGCGCCTGGACCGGCCACACCGGCAAGCCGATCAAGAACGTCGTCAACATCGGCATCGGCGGCTCCGACCTCGGCCCCGCCATGGCCTACGAGGTCCTGCGCGCCTACACCCGGCGCGATCTGACGTTCCGTTTCGTCTCCAACGTCGACGGCGCCGACCTCCACGAGGCCGTCCGCGACCTCGACCCGGCCGAGACGCTCTTCGTCGTCGCCTCCAAGACCTTCACCACCATCGAGACCGTCACCAACGCGACCTCCGCCCGCGATTGGCTCCTCACCGGCCTCGGCGCCGGCCAGGAGGCCGTCGCCAAGCACTTCGTGGCGCTCTCCACCAACGCCGAGAAGGTCCAGGACTTCGGCATCGACACGGCCAACATGTTCGAGTTCTGGGACTGGGTCGGCGGCCGCTACTCCTACGACTCCGCCATCGGCCTCTCCCTGATGATCGCCATCGGGCCGGACCACTTCCGCGAGATGCTCGACGGCTTCCACCTCGTCGACGAGCACTTCCGCACCGCGCCCGCGGAGGAGAACGCGCCGCTGCTGCTCGGCCTCCTCGGCGTCTGGTACGGCGGCTTCTTCGACGCCCAGTCGCACGCCGTCCTGCCGTACTCGCACTACCTGTCCAAGTTCACCGCCTACCTCCAGCAGCTCGACATGGAGTCCAACGGCAAGTCCGTGGACCGCCAGGGCGAGCCCGTCGACTGGCAGACCGGCCCGGTCGTCTGGGGCACCCCCGGCACCAACGGGCAGCACGCCTACTACCAGTTGATCCACCAGGGCACCAAGGTCATCCCGGCCGACTTCATCGGCTTCGCGCAGCCCGTCGCCGACCTGCTGCCCGGACTCGTCGCCCAGCACGACCTGCTGATGGCGAACTTCTTCGCCCAGACCCAGGCCCTCGCCTTCGGCAAGACGCCGGAGGAGGTGCGCGCCGAGGGCGTGCCCGAGGAACTCGTCCCGCACAAGACCTTCCAGGGCAACCACCCCACCACCACGATCCTCGCCGACGCCCTCACCCCCTCGGTCCTCGGCCAGCTGGTGGCGCTCTACGAGCACAAGGTCTTCGTCCAGGGCGCGATCTGGAACATCGACTCCTTCGACCAGTGGGGCGTCGAGCTCGGCAAGGTCCTCGCCAAGAAGATCGAGCCCGTCCTCACCGGCGACGCGAGCGCCGAGGGCCTCGACAGCTCCACCGCGGCCCTCGTCTCCGCCTACCGTGCGCTGCGCGGCCGGAGCTGAGTGATGGCGGGGGAGGACGCGGTACGGCTCCGGCCGCCCAGGAACGCGGTGGACCGCAGGGCCGTCGGCTGGTGGCGCGCCCGGTGCCTCCTCGCCGCCGCCGTCCCGGTCGCCGTCCTGGCCGTGCTCGGTCTGCTGATCGACCCGGCCAGGACCTGGCTGCTCGGCGCGGCCGGCGCCCTCGGGGCGATCGGACTGGCCTGCGCCGCGTCCCTCCCCGCCTGGTGGTACCGGGTGCACCGCTGGGAGGTCACCGACGAGGCCGTGTACGTGCGCACGGGCGCGCTGTGGCAGGAGTGGCGGATCGCCCCCATGTCGCGGATCCAGACCGTGGACACCGTACGCGGCCCGCTGGAGCAGCTCTTCGGGCTCGCCACCGTCACCGTGACCACCGCCTCCTCCAAGGGCGCGCTCCGCGCCGAGGGGCTCGACCACGAGCTCGCCGCGGAGCTCGCCGAACGGCTCACCGCGCTGACCCGGGCCACCCCCGGGGACGCCACATGAGCCCCGCCGGCGAGGAGGAGTGGCAGGGCCTCGACCGGCGCACCCTCCTCGTCACCGCCGCCGTCCTCTGCGGGGTCGCGGCCGGCGCGGGCGTCCCGGTCGCCGCCGGGCTCGCCGGGTCCCGGCCGCTCTGGCAGGCCGTCGGCTGGGTCCTCGCCGGCGCCGCCCTGCTGGTCGGCGGCGGCACCGCGGCCGACTACGCGCGCTGGCGCCGCACCCGCTACCGGATCGGCCCCGACCGGGTCGACCTGCACACCGGGCTGCTCCTGCTCAAGCGCCGCTCGCTGGCCCGCGACCGGATCCGCAGCGTCGACCTCACCGCCAACCCGCTCCAGCGCGTCCTCGGCCTCGTCAAGGTCCGCATCGGCACCGGCGAGTCCACCGGCGGCGGCGAGTCCACCCTCGAACTCGAACTCGTCACCCGCGCCGAGGGCGAACGGCTCCGCCGCACCCTCCTCGCCCGCCCGGCCGCCCCCGGGGCCGACCCCGCCCACGACGGCACGCTCGCCGTCCTCGACCCCCGCTGGATCCGCTACGCCCCCGTCTCCTTCGTCGCTCCGGCCCTCGGCGGCGCCGCCGCCGGGGCGGTCATGCAGGTCAGCGAGTGGTTCGGCGCCCAGGCCGAGGTCATCGACTGGATAGGAGACCGCTTCGCCTCCGTCTCGCTGCCCTGGATGATCGTCGACCTGGTCGTCCTCGCCACCCTCGCCGGCGCCGTCGGCGCCCTCGGCCTCTGGGTGGAGATGTGGTGGAACCACCGGCTGGAGCGCGAACCGGGCGGCACCCTCCGGGTCCGCCGCGGCCTGTTCACCGCCCGCTCGGTCTCCCTGGAGGAGCGCCGGCTGCGCGGCGTGGAACTCGTCGAGCCCCTCGGCGTGCGGCTCCTCGGCGCGGCCCGGGTCGACGCCGTCGCCACCGGCCTCACCGAGGACGACGACGAGAAGCACACCGACCTCAAGGCCCTGCTGCCGGCCGTGCCCCGGGCGGTCGCCGACCGGGTCGCCGCCGAGGTGCTGCGCGCGCCCGCGCCGCCCACCTCCGCCCCGCTCACCGCCCACCCGCGCGCCGCCCGCGCCCGGCGGCTGCGCCGGGCCCTCCTCGCGGTCCTGCTCCCCGCCGCCGTCCTCGCCCTCCTCGGGGCGCTCCTCACCCCCGTGCTGCTGTACGTGGCGGTCGGCTGGACCGTGGTGCTGGCGCCGCTCGCCGTGCTGCTCGCCCTGGACGCGTACCGCTCGCTCGGGCACGCCCTGGGCGGCGCCTATCTGGTGACCCGTTCGGGCGCGGTACGGCGGAGCACGGTCGCCCTCCAGCGCTCCGGGATCATCGGCTGGACGGTCAAGCAGTCGTACTTCCAGCGGCGGGCCGGGATCCTCACCCTCACCGCCACCACGGCCGCCGGGGAGGGCGCCTACGACGTCCTGGACGCCGGCGAGTCCGAGGGCCTGGCCTTCGCCGCCGAGGCCGTACCGGGGCTGCTCACGCCCTTCCTGGAGACGCCGGAGGCCCGGTCCACCGAGAGGTGAACCGGGCCTCCGTACGGCCTCTTCGGGCTAGCGGTCCCGCGGCAGCTCCGCGGCCGCCGCCGTGTCCATCAGCCACAGCGTGCGCTCGCGGCCGCGGGCACCGGACGCCGGGACCTGCGCCTCGTCCGCGTCGCCGGACAGCGCGAGGGCCGCGGCCTTCGCCTTGTCCTCGCCGGCCGCCAGCAGCCAGACCTCCCGCGCCGCCCGGATCGCCGGGAGGGTCAGGGAGATCCGGGTCGGCGGCGGCTTCGGCGCCTCGCGCACCCCGACGACCGTCCGCCCGGTCTCCCGGACCGCCGGAAGGCCCGGGAAGAGCGAGGCCACGTGGGTGTCCGGGCCGACGCCCAGCATCAGCACGTCGAAGGAGGGCACGCCCCCCTCGTCGCCGGGGCCGGCCGCCGCGGCCAGCTCGGCCGCGTAGGCCGCCGCGGCGGCGTCGGCGTCGTCCCCGTACGGGCCGTCCGAGGCCGGCATGGCGTGCACCCGGGCCGGGTCCAGCGGGACCCGGTCGAGCAGCGCCTCGCGGGCCTGGGTGACGTTCCGCTCGGGGTCGCCCTCGGGCAGGAACCGCTCGTCGCCCCACCACAGGTCGAGCCGCGACCAGTCGATCGCGTCCCGGGCCGGCGCGGTGCCGAGCGCGGCGAGCAGTCCGTTGCCGTTGCGGCCGCCGGTCAGCACGACCGAGGCGGTGCCGCGGGCGGACTGGGCGTCCACGATCCGGGTGATCAGCCGGGCGGCCGCGGCCTCGGCCATCAGCTCCTTGTCCCGGTGGACCACCAGGCGGGGGGCGCTCACTTGGCCGCCGCCTTCCTGGCCGGGGCCTTCTTGGCGGGAGCCTTCTTCACCGGCTCCTGAGCCGTGTCCTGAGCCGGCTCCTGGGCCGTGTCCCGGGCCGGCTTCCCGGCCGGCTCCGGGACGAGGTCCGCCGTGACGTCGACCGGCTGCTCGAACGCGGGGGCGGTGACGGCCGCCTCCTCGTCGAGCCGCTCCAGGCCGTACTTCAGTGCCGCCGCGTAGGTGTCGTCCGGGTCGAGCCGGCGCAGCTCCTCCGCGATCAGCTCGGCCGTCTCGCGCCGCTTGAGCGCCACCGCGCGGTCCGGCTGCCCCTCTATGGAGAGGGTCGCGAGCGAACCGTCGGGCCGGTCGAGGACGATCGGCCCCGCGCTGGTCTCCAGGCGTACGGAGGTGAGGCCGGGCCCGGTGGAGCTGGAGCGCCGCACCGGCACCTTCAGCCGCTCGGCCAGCCACATCGCGAGCAGTTCGACGCTCGGGTTGAACTCCTCGCCCTCCACGTCGGCCGAGGTCACCTTGCAGTGGACCTGGTCGAGCGCGGCGGCCAGCATCGAGCGCCAGGGGGTGATCCGGGTCCACGACAGGTCCGTGTCGCCGGGGGTGTAGGTGTCCGCGCGCGCGGTCAGCTCCTCGATGGGCTGCTCGGCGGCGTACGTGTCGGTCACCCGGCGCTGGGCGAGGGCGCCCAGCGGGTCGTTCGCCGGGTCGGTCGGCGCGTTCACCGGCCACCAGACGACGACGGGGGCGTCCGGGAGGAGCAGCGGCAGCACCACCGACTGGGCGTGGTCGACGACCTCGCCGTACAGCCGGAGGACGACCGTCTCCCCGGAGCCGGCGTCGGCGCCGAGGCGGACCTCGGCGTCGAGCCGGGTGTTGGCGCGGTCCCGCGGCGAGCGCGAGACCCGCTTGATCACCACGAGGGTCCGCGAGGGGTGCTCGCGGGACGCCTCGTTGGCCGCCTTCAGCGCGTCGTAGGCGTTCTCCTCGTCGGTGACGATGACGAGGGTGAGCACCATGCCGACGGCCGGGGTGCCGATCGCCCGCCGCCCGAGCACCAGCGCCTTGTTGATCTTGGAGGACGTGGTGTCCGTCAGGTCGGTCTTCATGGCCGGCGCCAGCTCCTGCCGTCTCGTGCGAGCATCTCGTCCGCCTCGACCGGTCCCCAGGTACCGGACTCGTACTGGGCGGGCTTGCCGTGCGTGTCCCAGAACTGCTCGATCGGGTCGAGGATCTTCCAGGACAGCTCGACCTCCTCCACGCGCGGGAAGAGGTTGGAGTCGCCGAGCAGGACGTCCAGGATGAGCCGCTCGTACGCCTCGGGGCTGGACTCGGTGAAGGACTCGCCGTAGGCGAAGTCCATCGACACGTCCCGGATCTCCATCTGGGTGCCGGGCACCTTGGAGCCGAAGCGGACGGTGACGCCCTCGTCCGGCTGGACCCGGATGACGATGGCGTTGCGGCCCAGCTCCTCCGTCGACGTGTGGTCGAAGGGGGAGTGCGGGGCGCGCTGGAAGACCACCGCGATCTCGGTGACCCGGCGGCCGAGCCGCTTGCCGGTCCGCAGGTAGAAGGGGACGCCCGCCCAGCGGCGGTTGTCGATCTCCAGCTTGATCGCCGCGTAGGTGTCGGTCGTCGACTCGGGGTCGATGCCCTCTTCCTGGAGGTAGCCGACGGCCTTCGCGCCACCCTGCCAGCCGGCCGCGTACTGCCCGCGGACGGTGGACTCGGCCAGGTCCTTGGGGAGCCGGACGGCGCCCAGCACCTTGGTCTTCTCCGCGGCGAGCGCGTCGGCGTCGAAGGAGGCGGGCTCCTCCATCGCGGTCAGCGCGAGCAGCTGGAGCAGGTGGTTCTGGATGACGTCACGGGCGGCGCCGATGCCGTCGTAGTAGCCCGCGCGGCCGCCGATGCCGATGTCCTCGGCCATGGTGATCTGCACGTGGTCGACGTACGACCGGTTCCAGGTCGGCTCGAAGAGCGTGTTGGCGAAGCGGAGCGCCAGGATGTTCTGGACGGTCTCCTTGCCGAGGTAGTGGTCGATCCGGAAGACCGCCTCGGGCGGGAAGACCTCGTGGACGACCTCGTTGAGCTCCTTGGCGGAGGCGAGGTCGTGGCCGAAGGGCTTCTCGATGACGGCGCGGCGCCAGGAGCCGTTCTTCTGGTCGGCCAGGCCGTGCTTCTTCAGCTGCTGGACGACGAGCGGGAAGAACTTCGGCGGCACGGACAGGTAGAAGGCGAAGTTGCCCCCGGTGCCCTGCGCCTTGTCCAGCTCCTGGATGGTGTCCTTGAGCTGCTCGAACGCCTCGTCGCTGTCGAAGTCGCCCTGGACGAACCGCATGCCCTGGATGAGCTGCTGCCAGACCTCCTCGCGGAAGGGGGTGCGGGCGTGCTGCTTGACCGCGTCGTGGACCTCCTGGGCGAAGTCCTCGTCCTGCCACTCCCGGCGGGCGAAGCCGATGAGCGAGAAGCCCGGCGGCAGCAGGCCGCGGTTGGCCAGGTCGTAGACGGCGGGCATCAGCTTCTTACGGGACAAATCGCCCGTGACGCCGAAGATGACCAGGCCCGACGGCCCCGCGATGCGCGGGAGCCGTCGGTCTGCGGCGTCACGGAGCGGGTTGGCTCCGTCGACGGTGCTCAAGGTGGTCAGCCCTCCGAAGGGACGCGGCGCGCGAGCTCCGCCTCGGTCGAGCCGAGCAGGTCGTTCCAGGACGCCTCGAACTTCTCGACGCCCTCGTCCTCCAGGAGCTGGACGACGTCGTCGTAGCTGATGCCCAGCTTCTCGACGGCCGCCAGCTCGGCACGGGACTGCTCGTACGTCCCGCGGATGGTGTCACCGGTGACCTCGCCGTGGTCGGCGGTGGCCTCCAGGGTGGCCTCCGGCATGGTGTTCACCGTGCCGGGGGCGACCAGGTCCACGACGTACAGCGTGTCCTTGTAGGCCGGGTCCTTGACGCCGGTCGAGGCCCACAGCGGACGCTGCTTGTTGGCCTGCGCCTTGTCGAGGGCGGCCCAGCGCTCCGAGGAGAAGACCTCCTCGTACGCCTCGTAGGCCAGACGGGCGTTGGCCAGGGCGGCCTTGCCCTTGAGCGCCTTGGCCTCGTCGGTGCCGATGCCGTCCAGGCGCTTGTCGATCTCGGTGTCCACGCGGGACACGAAGAAGGACGCCACCGAGTGGATCTTGGAGAGGTCGAGGCCGCGCTCGCGGGCCTTCTCCAGGCCCGCCAGGTAGGCGTCCATGACCGCGCGGTAGCGCTCCAGCGAGAAGATCAGCGTCACGTTCACGCTGATGCCGAGGCCGATGACCTCGGTGATCGCCGGCAGACCCGCCTTGGTGGCCGGGATCTTGATGAGCGTGTTCGGGCGGTCCACCAGCCAGGCCAGCTGCTTCGCCTCGGCGATCGTGGCGGCCGTCTCGTGGGCGAGGCGCGGGTCGACCTCGATGGACACCCGGCCGTCCTGGCCGTCCGTCGCGTCGAAGACCGGGCGCAGGATGTCGGCGGCGTCGCGGACGTCCGCCGTCGTGATCATGCGGATGGCCTCGTCCACGGTGACCTTGCGGGCGGCCAGGTCGGCGAGCTGCTGCTCGTAGCCGTCGCCCGAGGTGATCGCCTTCTGGAAGATCGACGGGTTGGTGGTCACACCGACCACGTGCGACTGGTCGATCAGCTCGGCCAGGTTGCCCGAGGTGATCCGCTTGCGGGACAGGTCGTCCAGCCAGATCGCGACGCCTTCGTCGGAGAGGCGCTTGAGAGCGTCTGTCATGAGAGTTGCATCTCCAAAAAGTCGTACGTATCCGCGTCAGCGCGCGGCGGCTGCGATCGATTCCCGGGCGGCGGAGGCGACGGCCTCCGGCGTGAAACCGAACTCACGGAAGAGGACCTTGGCGTCGGCCGAGGCACCGAAGTGCTCCAGCGAGACGATCCGGCCGGCGTCACCGACGTACTTGTGCCAGGTCAGGCCGACACCGGCCTCGACCGCGACACGCGCCTTCACCGACGGCGGCAGGACGGAGTCCTTGTACGCCTGGTCCTGCTCCTCGAACCACTCCACGGACGGCATCGAGACCACGCGGGTCGGGACGCCCTCGGCCTGGAGCTGCTCACGGGCCTCGACGGCCAGGTGCACCTCGGAGCCGGTCGCGATGATGACGACCTGCGGCGAGCCGCCCTCGGCGTCGAACAGCACGTAGCCGCCCTTGGCCGCGTCCTCGTTCGGCGCGTACGTCGGCACGCCCTGACGGGTCAGCGCCAGACCGTGCGGCGCGCCCTTCAGGTACTCGCGGGTGTGCCGCTTCATGATCTCGCGCCAGGCGATCGCCGTCTCGTTGGCGTCGGCCGGGCGGACCACGTTCAGACCCGGGATCGCGCGCAGCGAGGCCAGGTGCTCCACCGGCTGGTGGGTCGGGCCGTCCTCGCCGAGGCCGATCGAGTCGTGCGTCCACACGTAGGTCACCGGCACGTGCATCAGGGCCGACAGGCGCACGGCGTTGCGCATGTAGTCCGAGAAGACGAGGAAGGTGCCGCCGTAGACGCGGGTGTTGCCGTGCAGCGCGATGCCGTTCATCTCCGCGGCCATGGCGTGCTCGCGGATGCCGAAGTGGATCGTGCGGCCGTACGGGTTCGCCTCGGGCAGCGGGTTGCCCTCGGGGAGGAAGGACGACGCCTTGTCGATCGTCGTGTTGTTCGAGCCCGCGAGGTCGGCCGAGCCGCCCCACAGCTCGGGGACGACCTCGCCCAGCGCCTGGAGGACCTTGCCGGAGGCCGCACGGGTGGCGACGCTCTTGCCCGCCTCGAAGACCGGGAGCTTCTCCTCCCAGCCGGCCGGCAGCTCGTTCGCCTGGATCCGGTCGAACTCGGCGGCCCGCTCCGGGTTGGCCGTACGCCACTCGGCGAGCTGCTTGTCCCAGGCGGCGCGGGCCTCGGCGCCGCGGGCGCCCAGCGCACGGGTGTGGCCGATGACCTCGTCGGTCACCTCGAAGCTCTGCTCCGGGTCGAAGCCGAGGACGCGCTTGGTGGCCGCGACCTCGTCGTCGCCGAGCGCCGAGCCGTGCGCGGCCTCGGTGTTCTGCGCGTTCGGCGCCGGCCAGGCGATGATCGAGCGCATCGCGATGAACGACGGACGCTCGGTCTCGGCCTCGGCGGCCCTGATCGCCGCGTACAGGGCGGCCGGGTCCAGGTCGCCGTTCTCCTGCGGCTCCACGCGCTGCACGTGCCAGCCGTACGCCTCGTACCGCTTCATCGTGTCCTCGGACACGGCGGTCTCGGTGTCGCCCTCGATCGAGATGTGGTTGTCGTCCCACAGCAGGATCAGGTTGCCGAGCTTCTGGTGGCCCGCGAGCGAGGACGCCTCGGCGGAGATGCCCTCCTGGAGGCAGCCGTCGCCGGCGATCACGTAGACGTTGTGGTCGAAGGGGGAGGTGCCGGGGGCGGCCTCCGGGTCGAACAGACCACGCTCGTAGCGGGCGGCCATCGCCATGCCCACCGCGTTCGCGACGCCCTGGCCCAGCGGGCCGGTGGTCGTCTCGACGCCGGCCGTGTGGCCGTACTCGGGGTGGCCCGGGGTCTTCGAGCCCCAGGTGCGGAATGCCTTGAGGTCGTCCAGCTCCAGACCGAAGCCACCCAGGTACAGCTGGGTGTACAGGGTCAGCGAGGAGTGGCCCGCGGAGAGCACGAACCGGTCGCGGCCCACCCACTCGGGGTCGGACGGGTCGTGGCGCATCACCTTCTGGAAGAGGGTGTACGCGGCCGGCGCGAGGCTCATCGCCGTACCCGGATGGCCGTTGCCGACCTTCTGTACGGCGTCCGCGGCCAGGATGCGGGCGGTGTCGACGGCCCGCTGGTCCAATTCGGTCCACTGGAGGTCTGTGGTGGTCGGCTTAGTGCTCACCCTGGGTCAGGGCTCCTCTCCACATGTCTGTAGCCGGTGACTGAGGGTGTACCGGCGCTGTCGAGCCTACCCCCGAAAAAGCCCCCTCTTTTCGTGTCCATGCCCCTCAAATGAGCGCTCACAGCAAGAGTGCCGGTGGGCGTGGCGCTCCGCCTCCCGAACGGCGCGCCGAAGCGTGTCCACGCCTTGATACGGGGCCGGATACGCGCTCAAGAGTGAGCCCCGCCAACACGACCCCACCCCCGCGAAGATCGGTGTCTGGGCAACGTCTACAGTGGCGTGGTACGCGCAAGTTTCACCCCGTCTTTATCCGGGGAACTTGCTGGGAATTTCTCTGTCAGGGGTGTGCGTGACGGCCGTCGAGTCCCGACCCGCAGGGGTCGTCGAGGCTTCCGGCCCGGGGGGCCATCGGCCGTTCGGGGCCCGCGTCAAGGCATTCGTGGCGCTGACCAAGCCGCGGATCATCGAACTGCTGCTCATCACCACCGTTCCGGTGATGTTCCTCGCCGAACAGGGCGTGCCCGACCTGTGGCTGGTGCTCGCCACCTGCTTCGGCGGCTATCTCTCGGCCGGCGGCGCCAACGCGCTGAACATGTACATCGACCGCGACATCGACGCGCTGATGGACCGCACCTCGCAGCGCCCGCTGGTCACCGGCATGGTCTCGCCGCGCGAGGGCCTGGTCTTCGGCCTCACCCTGGCCGTCGTCTCCACCCTCTGGTTCGGCCTGCTCGTCAACTGGCTCTCCGCCTGGCTCTCCCTCGGCGCACTGCTCTTCTACGTCGTCGTCTACACGATGCTGCTGAAGCGGCGCACCGCGCAGAACATCGTCTGGGGCGGCATCGCCGGCTGCATGCCGGTCCTCATCGGCTGGTCCTCGGTCACGAACTCGATGTCCTGGGCCGCCGTCATCCTCTTCATGGTCATCTTCTTCTGGACGCCGCCGCACTACTGGCCGCTGTCGATGAAGGTGAAGGACGACTACGCGCGCGTGGGCGTGCCGATGCTCCCGGTGGTGGCCTCCAACAAGGTCGTCGCCAAGCAGATCGTCCTCTACAGCTGGGTCATGGTCGCGGTCTCGCTGCTGCTCACCCCGCTGGGCTACACCGGCTGGTTCTACACCGCCGTCGCGCTGGCCACCGGCGGCTGGTGGCTGTGGGAGGCGCACGCCCTGCTGAACCGCGCCAAGGCCGAGGTCACCGGCGCGAAGCTCAAGGAGATGCGCCTCTTCCACTGGTCCATCACCTACGTGTCGCTGCTCTTCGTGGCGGTCGCGGTGGACCCCTTCCTCCGCTAGGGCGAAACAGCTCCGGCGACGGCCGGGTCGTGTGGGCTGAACCACGCGGCCCGGCCGTCGTCAGTCGATCTACCCCTCGGTAGCATCCTTGGCATGGCAGACACCAAGGAAGACACCACGGCCGTCTCCCCGCGCGCCGGGCGCAAGGCGGCCAAGCTGGCCAAGGAGATCCGCGCCTTCGGCAAGCAGCACGGCGGCGTCGAGGGCCAGATCGCCCACATCGGCCAGGCCGGCACCCGGATCGTCCTCGTCGGCGAGGACGGCGGCTGGGGCGACCTGGTGGCCCCCACCCACGCGATCGCCCACCAGGCCGCGGAGCAGGCCGGCCTCACCCTCCACGAGGAGTTCGACGGCGAGTTCGCCGCGAAGGTCGTCACCGGCCCCTACGAGTGGACCCGCATGGCCGGCATCCAGCTCGGCGGCCCCGCGAACACCTGACGCGACGAGGGCCGAACGGGCGACGGCCGAACCGTCCCCGGCGCCGTCCGCCCCGGCCGACCGCTGACGCGGCGACGCCGACGGCCGGACGGGTGACGGCCTGCTGCCATCGCCGGGCCGCGCGGCCCCGGCCGGGCCGGGGAACGCCCACGGCCCACCCGTCCGCGCCCCCGACCCGGGC
>NZ_JBHYKM010000117.1:0-24934 GCF_042741435.1 Streptomyces sp. NPDC058955
CCCCACCCCCAACCCGCCCACCCCGCCCGGGCCCGGGGGGAGGGCCGCCGCGTGGGCGGGGGGGGGGGGCCCCCCGCCCATCCGGTCCGCGGTCACCGGCACCGGCGTGTCGGAGCGCTCGCTGACCGCCGCGCCGCCCCGGTCCAGCAGGCGGCGGACCACCAGGGCGACCGCGTGGACGGCCTCCGGGTCGGTGCGCGGGGTGTGCCGGGCGGGCAGCTCCAGCAGCCCCCAGCCGGACTCGGCCGCCTCGTCCAGGACCCGGTCGGGCGCGGAGCCGTCCGACGCCACGCCGAAGGCGAGCCGGCGGTCCCCGGGGCCGGTGCCCGAACGGAACGGCGTGTACGGGTAGAAGGCGTCCGACACCAGCGGCGCCGCCGACGCCGGAAGCCGCCAGGAGACCGGCAGCCGGTGCTGCGGCAGCTCCGGGTTGTGCGCCAGCAGCGTGGAGACCGCCGAGGCCGAGGGGTCGTACGAGAGCCCCGCCCACTGGTCGGCGCCGACCACCGAGAACGGGTCCAGCTGCCCCGGGTCGCCCACGAACAGGGCCCGCTCGAAGAGCCCCGCCACGGCGAGCAGCGCGTCCGAGCGCATCTGGTACGCCTCGTCCACGATCGCGTGCGCCCACGGCTCCACGTTCTTCACGTGCGCCCACTTGGCGGCCGTCGAGATCACCACCGGCAGCCCCGCCAGGTCACCCGCCTTCGCCGACTTCCGTACGTGTTCCAGCGCGTCGAGCGCCCGGTCGTACGGGTCGCTGTCGCTGGAGTGCAGCCGGCCGACCTCCAGGTCCGGCTCCTTCTCGGCGAGCCGCAGCACCAGGTCGTCGACCTGCGCGTTGGTCTGCGCGACCACCATCAGGGGGCGGCCGGCGGCGGCCAGTTCGAGCGCGGCCCGCACCACCAACGTCGACTTGCCGGCGCCGGGCGGGGAGTCGACGACGACGCCCCGGGCGGTGCCGTGCAGGGTGCTCTCCAGGATCGCGGCGGTCGCCTCCGCGGCGGCCGCTCCGGGGTCGAGCACGGCGGGGTCGTACAGGGTCACAGCAGGTCCTCGGGGGTCACGGCGTCGGGAAGCTCGGCGTCGGCGGAGCGCGGCGGGCCGCCGTGGGTCCACGGCGTCTCCTCCGGGTCGGGCAGCTTCGGCCCCACCCGCTGGTCGTGCTCGAAGAGCGTCCAGGCGATCCGCTCGCCCTTCTCCGGCACCGTGCCCTCCGCGGGGTCCTTCGACCGGCCCATCTTGTCCAGCAGCCGCAGCACCAGGGAGCCGTCCTCCTCGCGGCGGACGAACTCCGCCGACTGCGGCTTGCCGCCCAGCGAGCGGTACACCTTCACGCCCTCGTCCAGATGCGGCCGGTCCTCCGTGCGGACCGTCAGCAGCGGGCGCGGCGCGGGCCGCTTCGACTCCGTCCAGGCCAGGGTCACCTCGGTGACCTCGCCGGTGAACGCCTCCCCGGACAGCCGCCGCCCGGCGAGCACCAGCGGATCGTCCAGTGCCTCCTGGGCGTCCAGCTGCCCTTGCGCCTGCTCGCGCGCGGCGAGCTTGGCGGCGGCGGTCACGGCGTCGTCGCGGCGCGGCTGCGGCGGCTCCCCGGCGGTGATCCGGTCCCGGTGCGCGGTGAAGGACCAGCGGTCCCGGGTCCACCGGTCGGCGACCCGCGACCCCTCGGGCAGCTCCCGCAGCAGGCCGAGCGCCCGCCAGGTCGCGTCCCAGGTCGGCTTCAGCTGCGAGCCGACGAGCCGGCGCACCTCGCGCTCGGCCCGGTGCAGGCCGGCCAGGGCCGCGTCGGCGCTCTCGCCGTCCTCGGCGGCGCCGACGGCCTGCCGGGCCCGGTCGTACGCCTCGATCGCGGGCGCGAGCAGCCGGTTGTCGAAGGCCGGGTCGGTCGCCGGGCCGGCCGGCGGGCACAGCAACTGCCCCTCCGCGTCCCGCCCCAGCTCGGCCCGGTACGCCGCGCGGGCGCCGGACTCGCCCTCCGGCGGGTCGATCCAGGCGAGCAGCGCCCCCAGGTGCTGGTTCTCCAGGGAGGACTGCCCGGTCGCCCAGTGCCGGTTGAGCAGGTCCGTCGCCGCGAGCAGCAGCGAGGAGCCCGGCACCCGGGCCCGCTCGCCGAAGTGGGTCAGCCAGCGGCCGAGCAGCGGCACCCGCGGGGGCGCCGGGTACGGCGTGTCCGGGTCCTGTTCGGCGGTGCGCCGGAACCGGGTCGACCGCCCCAGGAGGCGTACGTACTCGATCCCGGCCCGGCTCGGCACGATCAGCTGCGGCGCGTCCGCGCACAGCTCGACCTCGACCTTCGCCTTCTTCCCGGTCTCCGGGTCCGTCTCGTTCCTCTCCACCAGCTCCACGGCGGCCGCGTACCCGTCGACGTACGGCAGCACCTCCTCGGCCAGCTCGGCGAGGAACGCGAAGCGCAGCTCGCGGTCCCGCGGCTGGGGGACCACCAGGAGCCGCGGCTCCTCCGGGTCGGTGCCGACCAGCGCGCCGAGCGGGGCGCCCGCCTCGCCCGCGGTGGTCAGCGGCACGAGGACGAGCGGCCGCTCGCCGAGGTGCCGGTGCCGGACGGTCGCCAGGGGCTGTGCCCGGCCCGCCTCCACGGCCTCCATCCGGGCCAGGTGCGCGATCAGCGACATGCGGCGGCCTCCGTCAGCGCTTCCTGCCGCAGCGCCCACGCCCGGCGCAGCGCCGCCACCGCCGGGTCCTCCGGGTCGCCCTCCCCCGAGCTCTCGGCTTCGCTGGAGCAGGGGGTGCCCCCACCGCCGCGGGCGGCGGCGAGCACCGCGCCGACCGTGGTCAGCCCGCCGAGCTCGCCCCGGACCGACCGGCCCAGGGTCTGCACCGCGTCCGCCTCCCGGGCCCGCGCCCGGCAGTGGAAACCCAGCTCGCAGGCGGCCAGGCACTCCGGCGCGTAGGCGTGCGGGACCGCCTCCACGGCGGCCGCCAGCTCCTCCGCCGAACGGCCCTTCACGTCGAAGCTCAGCCCCTCGGGCAGCGCGTCGGCGATCTCCTCGATGCGGGTCAGCCGCTCCAGCTGGCGCCGGGTCACCGCCCGCTGCTTGCGCACGTCGACCACGGAGGCCGTCGGCAGGTTCGAGAAGTCCTTCGGGCAGACCAGCAGCACCGACCGGCCGACCTCGGCGCCCTCGGTGAGCGCCGCGACCCGCTCCAGCGCCAGCACGTACACGGCCGCCTGCCGGGCCGCCGCCCCCACCTTCGCCGCGTCCGCGGACCCGTCCACCATCGGGAACGACTTGATCTCGACGACCGTCCACCGCCCGGCCGGGTCCACCACCACCGCGTCCGGCTCCAGGTGCACGGGCGACCCCGCCACCTCCAGGGTCAGCAGCGGATGGTCGAGCAGCGTCCACCCGCCGGCCGCGGTCGCCTCGCGCAGCGCCAGCGCCGTCCGCGCGGTCCGCCCCTCGGGCCCGGACGCCGACAGATCGGGTACGGCGACGGCCCCCGGGTCCTCGACGCCGAGGAGCCGCAGCAGCTCCCGCCCGCCGTCCGCCTTGACCTTCGCCTCGAAGCTGTTGCCCCGCACGATCGCGAACTGCGACTGGCCGAACGGCGCCGGCGAGCCGAGCCGCGACGCGAGCGCCCCCTTGTCCACCCCGGCGCCGTCGAGCAGCGCCCGGCGCCGGCACCCCGGATTCGCGGCCAGCGCGGCCAGCGCCCGCGCGTCCAGCGGGCGCGGCGGAACCGCCGGCCCGCGCAGCTCGGCGAGTCTCTCCCGCGTCCTGCGGCGGCTCGCCGGGGTCGGCACGGGGTCCGTCGTGTGCGGCGGCCGTGACCCGCCGTCGTCCAGGGATGCGCTCACCCGCGGAAGTGTCGCATCCGCCACTGACAACGCGGGGGCGTTCCGGCCCGGGGACACCGGGAGTTCGCGCCCGGGCCGCCTGCGCGATGATGAGGGGACCCGCCCCATCCGCGTCGCACCCCCAGGAGAGCTCCACCCATGGCACCGCGCATCCTGCTCGCCCGTCACGGCCAGACCGAGTGGTCGCTCCTCGGACGCCACACCGGCAGGACCGACATCCCCCTGCTCGACGAGGGCCGGCGCGGCGCCAAGCTGCTCGGCGAGCGCCTGCACCGGGGGCCCTGGCAGGGCCTGCCCGGCGTCGAGGTGCGCACCAGCCCGCTGGTCCGCGCGCGCGAGACCTGCGACCTGGCCGGTTTCGGCGACCGCGCGGAGCCCTGGGACGCCCTGATGGAGTGGGACTACGGCGCCTACGACGGCCTCACCCCGGCGCAGATCCACGCCACCCGCCCGGACTGGCTGATCTGGCGCGACGGCGTCCTGGAGGGCGAGTCGCTGGCCGAGCTGTCCGCCCGCGCCGACGAGGTCGTCGCGTGGGCCCGATCGGCCGACCGGGACGTCCTGGTCTTCGCCCACGGCCACATCCTCCGCTCGATCGGTGCCCGCTGGCTCGGCGAGGACGTGTCCTTCGCCGCCCGCATCCGCCTGGACCCGACGAGCCTCTCGGTCCTCGGCTGGGCGTACGGGGCGCCGGCGATCGAGCGCTGGAACGACACGGGGCACTTGGAGGGCTGACCCCGGACGCTCAGGCACCCGTCAGGATGAGTCGCGTCTCGGCCAGCAGCCCCCGGATCCGCGCCGACGCGATCCCGTCCATCGAGTCCGCCACCCGCCGCGCCTCCGCCTCCGCCTCGTCGCGGCGGCCGGCGCGGGCGAGGTGGCCGGCGAGCTGGGCGCGGTAGAGGGCGAGGTTGCGGGCGAAGCGGGGGTGCTGGAGGACGGTGGCCCGGTGGGAGTGGCGGGCGGCGCGGCTCCAGTCGCCGAGGGCGGCCCAGCAGTGGGACTCCAGGGCCTCCAGTTCGGGTTCGCCGAAGAAGGACATCCACTCGGGGTCCTGGTCGGCGTGGCCGCGGCCGAAGTGGTCGTGGGCGCGGCCGAGGCACTCCTCCGCGGAGGAGCGGTCGCCGATCCCGGCCCAGGCGGCGGCCTCGCGCAGGGAGAGCAGGGCGAGCAGCCGGGGGGAGTCGAGCGGCGCGGCGGCCCGCAGTCCGGCCTGCGCGGCGCGGACGGCCTCGCGGTAGCGGCCGGTGTCGCGGGCGAGGAAGGAGGTGTTGCAGAAGGCGTGCGCCTCCAGGGCCGCGTTCCCGGAGACCCGCGCGGTGGCGAGGGCCTCGGCGTAGTGGGAGCGGGCGTCCTCGTGGCGGCCCGAGTCGTGGGCGAGCCAGCCGACGGAGAGCGACAGCTCCCCGGCGCCGGCGAGCAGCCGGTCCTCGGTGGAGCGGCGGGCCGCGGTGCCCCGGTCGAGCAGCGCGTAGGCGGTGCGGAGCGGCTGGGCGGCGACCTTGTAGAGGCCGTCGGCGCCGTGCCGGTCGTCCAGCAGGCGGATCTCCCGCACGGCGTCCTCGACGGCGAGGACCTCGGCCTCGCCGATGCGGTGGGAGCCGCGGGGGCTGGGGATCGCGGCGGCGGTGGAGCCGAGTCCCCAGGAGGCGGCCGCCAGGGTGGCGGTGCCGCTCGTCATGAATGCGCGACGCAGCACGTCGCTCTCCTCATCGTTCCGGGTCGGGAGGGCGGGGGGCCCCGAGGCCCCGGCCGGGGCGGCCTGCCGTCGGCCGCGTACCGCCTCCCGTGCGGAGAAACCCAGGTCGGCAAGGGTCAGCCCGGGGAACATGTGCAGGAAGACCCGCTCGTACGCGTAGTTCGGGCAGCGGATCTCGCCCGCCTCCACGCGCCCGATGTAGCGGGCGTCGCACGCGACCTGTTCGCCGATCTCCCGTGCCGCCCGGCGGACCGAGGCGGCGAACTCCGCCGGGGAGTGCTGTCCGCGGAGCCGTCGGAAGGCGAGATTGGGAACTGCCCGTGACATGGCCATGGCCGAGCCCTCTCCTGGTGCTGCCGGGTGTTCCGGCGGCATGAACGTACCTGCTGTGACCGGATGCGTACGCTGAGTTTGGCTACAAATCGGATATCTCGCCTGCGATCTGCCATGAACTGCCATCCTTTGCGGCGGCGTGCCGCCGTAGCCGTTGACGCGCACGGGCGTTGAACCGTATGGGAGAGACGGAACGTGTCTCCTTCCGGGAAGCGAGGAGGGGTCCATGTCCGAGAACGCCGCGCCTTTCGAGACGACCGTGACGACCGCGATGCCCGTGCCGGCCCCGCCGGCCACCGGGCCCGACGAGCCCTGCGACCTGGTGACCGTGCCCGCCCGGCAGGGCCTGGAGGCCGTCGACATCCTGCGCCGCCGCGGCGCCCCCGCCGTCGGGCCCGTCCTCCACGACGGCGCCTGCGACACGCTCGGCTTCCTCGTCCCGCCCGGCACCGCCGCCGCCTGGGACCTCCCCGGCAGCGCCTGCACCCGCACCTCCGGCCGCGGCCTGCGCCTGCCCGAACTCCCCGAACTGCCCGAGCCCGCGGGCGACGCCCCCCGCCCGGCCGGCTGGCTGCTGCCCCCCGGCGACACCGGACCGGTCACCGACCCCGCCGTCCTGCGCCGCGCCCTCGGCGAGGCCGCCCGCCTCATCGAGGCCGCCGACGGCTGTCACTGAAGCAGCCGGCCGGTTCCGTCCGATAATGGGCGGATGGCCAGGAACAAGCAGCGCGAGCGGGCGGCGGCCGACGCCGTCTCCGAGACCGTCGACGGCGGGCTCGCCGAACTCATACCCGACCGCGACCGCCCCCGCGCCTGGACGCTGCTCCTCGACGGCGCCCCGCAGTCCCACGTGGACCTCGACGACCCCGCCGCGCTCACCTTCGAGTACCAGCGCCGGCTCGGCCACGTCGCCGACCTCGCCGCCCCGCCCGGCCGCCCCCTCCAGGCCGTGCACCTCGGCGGCGGCGCCTTCACCCTCGCCCGGTACGTCGCCGCGACCCGGCCCCGCTCCACCCAGCAGGTCGTCGAGATCGACGAACCCCTCGTCCGCCTCGTCCGCCGCGAGCTGCCGCTCGACCCCGGCGCCCGGATCCGGGTCCGCGCGACCGACGCCCGCGCCGGGCTCGCCAAGGTCCCGGACGGCTGGGCCGACCTGATCATCGCGGACGTCTTCCGCGGCGCCCGCACCCCCGCCCACCTCACCAGCACCGAGTTCCTGGACGAGGTGCGGCGCGCGCTGCGGCCCGGAGGCACGTACGCCGCCAACCTCGCCGACGGCCCGCCGCTCGCCCACCTCCGCGGCCAGATCGCCACCGCCGCCGCCGTCTTCCCCGAACTGGCCCTGATCGCCGACCCGACCGTGCTCCGCGGGCGCCGCTTCGGCAACGCGGTCCTGGTCGCCTCCGACCGCGAACTCCCGGTCGCCGACCTCACCCGCCGGGTCGCCACCGACCCGCACCCCGGCCGCGTCGAACACGGCCGCCCGCTGGCCGACTTCACCGGCGGCGCGGCCCCGGTCACCGACACGACCGCGAAGGCGTCACCCGCCCCACCGCCCTCCGTCTTCCGCTAGGACACGGCCCAGGTCACGCGGTCAGTTCACGCGGTCGTCGATCTCCACCCGGGGGGCCGAGTCGTGCCAGAGGCAGAAGACCGAGATCTCGCGGTCGCCCTGGGTGAAGGTCACCCGGATCCACGTCGGCTGCTTCCACACCTGCATCCGCCAGCCCGCGGCCGGGACCGCAGAGACCAGTTCGGCGGAGGTCTCGCCGAGGTCGAACGTCACCCGGCCGCCCTCGGACGGGTAGCTCTGGACCTGCGAGGACGAGCCCGGCGGGGGCGGCGGAGCCGTGGTCGGGGCGGGGGTGGTCCGGGGCGCGGCCGGGCGGGTGGACCCCGTGGAGCCGGCCGTCGGCGTCGGCGTGGACGGCGGGGGAGTGGTGGCCGGACGCGGGGCCGCCGGACGGCTGGTCGAGGACGTCACCGGGTCGCCGACGGCCGTCTCGGCGGGCGCGGGACCGGCCGGGGTGCCCACCGGCAGCGGCAGGGCGCGCGGCGGGTCGTAGACCGTGCCGGACAGCACCGTGTGCACTCCCCACCAGGAGAGCGTGACCGCCGCGCCGGTGGCGAGCGACCAGGCCAGGGCGTGAACGAGTCCTCTTCGCATCCGGGCCATAGTGCACCACGCCGGTCCGGCGCGTACCGGGAGGCGGGGAGTGACCGGGGCGTCCCCCGGATGGCGTACGGTGCCGCCCATGGCAAGTGTGCTCGTGGTCGAGGACGACCAGTTCGTGCGCTCCGCCCTCATCCGCCAGCTGACGGAAGCCTCCTACACGGTACGGAGCGTCGGCACGGCCCTGGAGGCGCTGCGCGAGGTCGCCCATTTCCGCTTCGACGTGGTCGTGCTGGACCTCGGACTGCCCGACCTGGACGGGTCCGAGGCGCTGAAGATGCTGCGCGGCATCACCGACGTACCGGTGATCATCGCGACCGCCCGGGACGACGAGGCGGAGATCGTCCGGCTGCTGCACGCCGGCGCCGACGACTACCTCGTCAAGCCGTTCTCCGTCGAGCACCTCACCGCCCGGATGGCCGCCGTGCTCCGCCGCGCCCGCGCCGTCTCCGGGGAGCCAGCGCCGACCACCGAGATCCGGGTCGGCGGGCTCGCCATCGACCCGCTGCGCCGCCAGGCCGAACTCGACGGCGTCCCCCTCGACCTGACCCGGCGCGAGTTCGACCTGCTCGCCTTCCTCGCCGGCCGGCCCGGCGTCGTCGTCCCGCGCAAGGAACTGCTCGCCGAGGTGTGGCAGCAGGCGTACGGGGACGACCAGACCATCGACGTCCACCTGTCGTGGCTGCGGCGGAAGCTGGGCGAGACGGCCGCCCGGCCCCGCTACCTGCACACCCTGCGCGGCGTCGGCGTGAAGCTGGAACCGCCCCGGGAGCACCAGCCGTGAGACGGGAGCAGCAGCCGTGAGATGGGCGCTCGTGAAGGTGTCGTTGGCCGTCACCGCCATGGTCGTCATCGCCTTCGCCGTCCCCCTCGGCCTGGTCGTCAAGGAGATGGCCCGCGACCGGGCCTTCTCCAACGCCGAGCGGCGGTCGTCCGGGCTCGCCCCGGTCCTCGCGATCACCACCGACCGGGGGGAGCTGGAGAAGGCCGTCGCCTCCACGGAGGACGGCGCCGCCGGCCGGCTCGCCGTGCACGTCCCGCCCGCCGCCCCCGACGGCCAGGCCCTGGAGATCGGCACCCGCCGGGCCGACCCCGCCGAACTGACCGCCACCCGCACCCTCGGCCGCGCCTCCATCGCCGAGGTCCCCGGCGGCTACGCCCTGCTCCAGCCCACCGCGCTCAGCTCCGGCCAGGTCGCCGTCGTCGAGCTCTTCGTCCCCGAGGGCGAGGTCACCAACGGCGTCGCCACCGCCTGGCTCGTCCTCGCCGGCGTCGGCGTCGCCCTGATCGTCGGCTCCCTCGCCGTCGCCGACCGGCTCGGCGTCCGCATGGTCCGCCCCGCCCAGCGCCTCGCCCGCGCGGCCCACGAACTCGGCGAGGGCCGGCTCGGCGTCCGGGTCGCCGAGGAGGGCCCGCCCGAACTCAAGTCGGCGGCCGTCGCCTTCAACTCCATGGCCGACCAGGTCGTCCAGCTCCTCGCCAACGAACGGGAACTCGCCGCCGACCTCTCCCACCGGCTGCGCACCCCGCTCACCGTGCTCCGCCTCAACGCCGCCTCGCTCGGCTCCGGCCCCGCCGCCGACCAGACCCGCGCCGCCGTGGAGCAGCTGGAGCGCGAGGTGGACACCATCATCCGCACCGCCCGCGAGGCGAAGCCGCAGACCACCCCGCCGACCGGCCCCGGCGCGGGCTGCGACGCCGCCGCGGTGGTGCGCGAGCGCATGGAGTTCTGGTCCGCGCTCGCCGAGGACGAGGGGCGGCTGGTCCGCCTCGCCGGCGTGGAGCGGCCGGTCCGCATCCCGGTGGCGCGCCCCGAACTCGTCGCCGCCCTCGACGCCCTGCTCGGCAACGTCTTCCGGCACACCCCGGAGGGCACCGCCTTCTCCGTCGACGTCCACAACGGCGAGGACGCGGTCATCGTCCTCGTCTCGGACGCGGGGCCCGGCATCGCCGACCCGGACGCGGCGCTCGCCCGCGGCAACAGCGGCACCCGGGCCGGCTCCACCGGCCTCGGCCTCGACATCGTGCGCCGCATGGCCGAGGCCACCGGCGGCGACGTCCGGATCGGCCGCTCGGTCCTCGGCGGCACCGAGGTGCGCATCTGGATCGGGCTCGGCGGACACCGCCCCGGCGGCGCCGAGGGCCGCCGCTCGCACCGCCCGGCCCGCCGCCGCAAGGCCCCGCGGCGCTGAACCTTTGCCCGTGGTGATGGCTCCCTTAAGCGGAGCCTAAGAATCCCAACCATGGTCCGCCGTACGGCAATTGTCCGTTTCCCCGGCGCTAGCGTGCTGCCCGCACCCCCCACCGCACCCCCCCCCGCACCACGGAGGCAGCACCCATGGGCAGCAACGCGCACCGGCGCAGGACCAGCGGCCGTACGAAGGCCGTCGGCGCGGTCGTCGCGGCCGCGATCACCGGGGGCACGGTCTTCGCCCTCACCGGCACCGCCCAGGCCGCCGCCGTCGGCGCCGCCTACACCCGGACCAGCTCCTGGACCGGCGGCTACACCGGCCAGTACGTGATCACCAACGAGACCTCCGCCGCCCAGTCCGACTGGACGCTGGAGTTCGACCTGCCCGCCGGGACCACCATCGGCTCCCTGTGGAACGGCGACCACACCGTCTCGGGCCGGCACGTCACCGTGAAGCCCGCGAGCTGGAACCGGCAGCTCGCCCCCGGCCAGTCCGTCACCGTCGGTTTCGTGACCTCGGCGGCCGGACAGGCCGGGGACCCCTCCGGCTGCCTCATCAACCAGGTCGGCTGCTCCGCCGGCGGCCCCGCCCCCACCCCCAGCGGCCGCCCCACCGACCAGCCCACCGCGACCGCGAGCCCGAAGCCCACCGCGACCGCCACCACGAGTCCGAAGCCGACCCCCACGGCCACGGCGACCGCGACGGCCACCACACCCCCGAAGCCGACCCCGACCCCGACCACGGCGCCCCCCACCACCCCGCCCCCCACCACGGCGCCCCCGACCACCCCGCCGGCCGCCGCCACCGCCAAGTACGCCCCGTACGTCGACACCTCGCTCTACCCCTCGTACGACCTGCTCGCCACCGCAGACGCCACCGGGGTGAAGGAGTTCAACCTCGCCTTCATCACCTCCGGCGGGTCCTGCGCCCCCCTGTGGGGCGGTGTCACCGGACTCGCCGACGACAAGGTGGCCGCCCAGATCGGCGCCCTGCGCGCCAAGGGCGGCGACGTCCGGGTCTCCTTCGGCGGCGCCGCCGGCCACGAGCTGGCGCTGAACTGCGCGAGCGCCGCCGACCTGGCGAAGGCGTACGGCAAGGTCGTCGACCAGTACCGGCTCACCAAGGTCGACTTCGACGTGGAGGGCGCCGCCCTCCCCGACACGGCCGCCAACACCCGCCGCGCCCAGGCCATCGCCCAGCTGCAGAAGAGCCACCCCGGCCTGAACGTCTCCTTCACCCTGCCGGTGATGCCCGAGGGCCTGACCCAGCCCGGGGTGAGCCTGCTCGCCGACGCGAAGAAGAACGGCGTCCGGATCGACGCGGTCAACATCATGGCGATGGACTACGGCCCCGCCTACAGCGGCGACATGGGCACCTACGCCGTCCAGGCCGCCACGGCGACCCAGGCCCAGCTGAAGGGCGTCCTCGGGCTCTCCGACGCGGCCGCCTGGAAGACCGTCGCGGTCACCCCCATGATCGGCGTGAACGACGTCGTCAGCGAGGTCTTCACGGTCGACGACGCCACCCAGCTGGTCGACTTCGCGAAGTCCAAGGGGATCGGCTGGCTGTCGATGTGGTCCTCGACCCGCGACAAGCAGTGCGCGGCCGGCGCCGTGAACCACGCGGACGCCACCTGCTCCTCGATCCTCCAGCAGCCGCTGGCCTTCACGAAGGCCTTCGCCGCCTACCGGTAGGCCACCCCGTCCCCCCACACCGCGTGCCCCGGCCGGAGACACCCCACCCCCGGCCGGGGCGCGCTTCCCTCTTCCCCGGACGCGCTACGCGTTCTTCCACTCCGCCGAGTAGTCGTCGAAGATCGCCCGCAGATGGTGGCCGATCTTCAGGTAGTCGAGGTCGTCCAGGTTGGCGAGGGAGACCCGGACCGACCACTCGGGGCCGTCGAAGCCGCCGCCGTTGAGGAGGACGACGCCGGTCTGCTCGGCGAGCCGGAACAGCGGGTCGACGGGCTCGTAGTTCTTCTCCAGGAAGTCGGCGAAGTCCTTCCCGTGGACCCGTTCGGCCTCGGCCAGGAGGTCCAGCTCGATGTAGTAGCCGGCCCGCTCGTCGTCGTCGGCGATCTTCATCCGGGCGCCTTCGAGGAGCAGGTCGAGCCGCTGCCGCACGATCGCCCGCAGCCGCTCCTTGTACTCCTGGCCCTCCGGCAGCATGTCGAAGAGGGAGAACAGGGTCATCATGACCTGCTGCGGCAGCGACAGGCCGGCGGTGTGGTTGAGGGCCACCTGCCGGGAGTCCGCGACCAGCCGGTCGATGAACCTGATCTTCTCCGGCTCCAGGCTCAGGCTCCCGTACCGCTTGTTCAGCCGCTCCTTCTCGGCCGCCGGGAGCTCCGCGATCATCCGGTCGATGACGTTGTCGTCGTTGAGGCCGATGACGCCGAGCCGCCAGCCGGTGGCGCCGTAGTGCTTCGAGTACGAGTACACGAGCAGGGTGTTGTGCGGCAGGTCGGCGGCGATCGAGCGGAAGCCGGGGACGAAGGTGCCGTAGACGTCGTCGGTGACGATGACCAGGTTCGGGTTCTTCTCGGCGACGATCTCCTTGATCTGGTCCGCCACCCGCCGGCTCAGCGCCAGGGACGGCGGGTTGGAGGGGTTGACCAGGCAGAGCAGCTTGACCGAGGGGTCCTCCAGCTTGGCGACCTCCTCCGCCGGGTAGCGCCACTCGCGGACGCCGGTCTCGGCGAAGAGGGAGGCGTCGACGTGGACGACGTCGAACTCGTACGCGTCCAGCTCGGGGATCTCGATGTACGGGGTGAAGACCGGCACCATCAGGGCGATCCGGTCGCCCTTCTTCAGGATGCCGTTCTGCATCAGCGAGTCGAAGACGTAGCACATGGCGGCGGTGCCGCCCTCGGTGGCGAAGTAGGAGACGTTCCCGGCGGGCGGGCGGCGGTCGAACAGCTCGTCGTCGACGTAGCCGCGGACGATCTGCTCGGTGTGGGTGAGGATCCGGTCCGGCACCGGGTAGTTGTCGCCGATCGAGCTGTCGGTGAGCTCGTGGACGAAGGCGTCCTTGTCGAAGCCGAAGCGCTCGACGGCGTACTCGACCGACCTCTTCAGCAGTTCGATGCCGGGCAGGTCCGGGTGCTGCCGCACGAAGGTGTCGAAGCGGGCGCCGGATCCCCGGAGTTCGGGCATGCCGCCGAGGTCGTCGGCGGTCCACACCCGGCGGGACTCGGCGAGCGCGAAGTAGCCGAGGGCGTGGAAGGCCTCACGGGGGCTGGTGGCGGTCCAGTTCGGGTTGCCGCGGCCCGCGTTGAGCATCTGGACCGAGGACTTGCCCTTCTGGCCCGGCTCGCCGGCCTGGGCCGCCTTGGCGATGGTGATGAACTTGTCCTTCAGCTCGAACGGCGAGAGCTGCGCGAAGGACTTGATCTCCTCGCGGGTGAACGTGGTCTTGGGCATGGGACGTCCTTCGCTGGTCAGTGGTTGAGGATGACGATCACGGCGCCCCAGATGGTCAGCAGCACGTTGCCCACCGCGTAGGGGATCGTGTAACCGAGCGTGGGGATCTGGGACCTGGACTGTTCGTTGATCGCGCCGATCGCCGCGGTCGTGGTCTGGCCGCCGGCCAGCACGCCCATCAGGATCGGGAAGCGGATCCTCTGGACGTAGTGGCCGACGAGGAAGCCGACGACCAGCGGGACCAGGGTGGCGACCGCGCCCCACAGGAGCAGCCCCCAGCCGGCCGTGGACAGGCCGCTGGTGAAGCTCGGGCCGGCGTTGATGCCGACGACGGCGACGAAGGCGCAGAGCCCGAAGGTGTCCATGAACCACTGGGCGCCCGGCGGCACGTTCCCGTACGTCGGGTACTTGCCGCGGATCCAGCCGAAGACCAGGCCCATGATCAGTGCGCCGCCGGAGGTCGACAGCGAGATCGGCACGCCGGAGACGGTGAGCGCCGGGATGCCGACGCAGCCGCCGAGGAAGACGCCGAGGCCGACCCAGAGCATGTCGGTGGCGAAGGAGGTCGGCACCGGCTTGCCGATCGCCGTCCCGGCCGGGTCCACGAGCCGCTTCGGGCCGGTGAGGACCACGGTGTCGCCGCGCTCGATCTTCGTCGAGAGGCGGTAGGGGAACTCGGAGCCGGAGCGGTAGATCCTGTCGATGTAGACGCCGACCATGAAGGGCTCGCGGCGCAGCTCGGCGACGGTCCTGCCGAGCTGTTCCTTGTTCGAGGCGACGACGTGCAGCGACTCGGTCTCGTAGCCGAGCAGTTCGACGTCGTCGGTCTCGGGGCCGATGTGGGTGCGGGCGTCGAAGTCGACGAGGGAGCCGCGCAGGGCGGAGACGGCGACGGTGTCGCCCGCGCGGAGCACGGTCCCCTGGTCGTGGGGGAGGATCGTGCCGTCGCGCCGCACCCGGGTGAGGTAGATGCGGTGGCCCAGCTCCTTCTGCTGGTTCTCGAAGTCGTCGATGGTGCGGCCGACCAGGTCGGGGCGCTGGATCGTGTACGCGCGGAGCACGACCTCGTAGTAGCCCTCGGCGAGGTCGGGGTTGTCGCCGGGGGCGTCCAGCTCCTTGGCGAGCTGTGCGGACTCGGCGGCCAGGTCCCGCTTGTAGAGGCGGGGGAGGACGTTGGCGAGGAGGATGGCGCACAGGATGGTGCCGAGCGGGTAGGTGACCGCGTACCCGATCGCGACCAGGTTCTCCTCGGTCTTCATCTGGTCGGCGGAGAGCCCGGGGAGGTTGCCGATGGCGTCCTGGGCGACGCCGATGACGGCGGACTGGGTGAGCGCGCCGCCGAGCAGGCCGGCCGAGAGGCCGGGGCCGTACCCCAGCATCACGGCGAAGCCCCAGGAGACCAGCAGGCCGGTGACGCAGACGACGACCGCGTTGACGACCTGCGGCAGTCCGTCCTTCTTCAGGCCGCGGAAGAACTGGGGGCCGACCTTGTAGCCGAGGGCGAAGAGGAAGAGGGTGAAGAAGAGGTTCTTCACCGTCGCGTCGATGGTGATCTCGAACTGGGCGCCGAGCAGCAGGCCCGCGACGAGGCAGCCGGTGACCGCGCCCAGGGCGATCGCCTTGTAGCGCAGCTTTCCGAAGAGGAAGCCGAGGGCGACGGTGAGGAAGACGAGCAGTTCGGGGTGGGGCTGGAAGATGTTCCGGTTCAGGAAGTCGATCATGAAGGTGGGGCCGCCTCTCAGGCTCCGAGGATGCCGACCAGCAGGGGGCCGGTGAGCGGGAGCAGGAAGTTGGAGAGGGTGTACGTGATCGTGTAGCCGAGCATCGGGACCGAGCTCTGCGCGACCTGGGTGATCGAGGTGATCGCCGGTGTCGAGCACTGCTGGCCCGCGATGGCGCCGATCAGCAGCGGTTTCTCGATCCTCAGCAGCTTGCGGCCGACGACCAGCGAGATCGTCGCCGGGACGAGGACCATGGCGATGCCCGCGAACGGCAGCAGTGCCCCGTACTCCTTGAGCAGCGGCCCCGCCTGCGGGCCCGAGACCAGGCCGGTGCAGGCGATGAAGATGGCCAGGCCCATGTCCTTCAGGGTGGTCGCGGCCTGCGGGGGGAAGGCGCCGAAGGTCTGGGTGCGGGAGCGGAACCAGCCGAAGAGCAGGCCGGAGATCAGACAGCCGCCGCCGGTGCCCAGTGACATCGGGACGTCGCCGAACTCCACCACGACCTGGCCGAGGAGGGAGCCGGCGGCGATGCCGAGGCCCAGGTAGATGAAGTCGGTGGCGTCGTTCTTCACGATCGAGCCGACCTTGGAGGCGAGCCGGCCGAGCGAGGAGCGGGCGCCCACCAGGGTGAGCACGTCGCCGCGGTGGACGACGGTCTCCGGGGTGGCGGGCAGATGCGCCTCGTTGCGCAGCACGTCGGTGACGTAGACGCCGCCGGAGGCGATCTCCGGGTGCTCGGTGGTCAGCTGGTCCAGGGACTTGCCGTCCGCCGCCCTGTCGGTGAGCGAGACCTGGGTGGTGGCGAGCGGGGTGTCGAGGCCCGGGACCGCCGGGGTCTCGGGGCCGATCAGCCGGCCCGCCTCGATGATGTTGGCCCGCCGGCCGACCGTGAGGACGAGGTCGGAGAGGGTCAGCTCGAAGTCGGGCGGGGGAGGGGTGAGGATCTCGCTGCCCCGCTTCACCGCCTCGACGGTGACCCGGCTGCCGAATTGCCGCTCCAGGTCGGAGACCTTGGCGCCGTCGGCGAGGGTGACGAGGAAGGTCCGGCCGACCATGCCGGGCAGCGCCACCCGCTCGTCGGCCTCCAGGCCGCCGCCGGAGCCCCGCATCCGCTCCCACAGCGCGCGGGAGGCGTCGCGGAGGTTGATCCGCAGCAGCATCGGCATGATCTGGCTGGTGTAGATCACGATGGTGACCAGGCCGAAGAGGTAGCAGACCGTGTACGCGGTGGCCACATGGCCCTGGTACTGGGTGATCTGCTCCTGCGTCAGGTCGGACAGCTTGCCGATGGCCTCGGTGGCGGTGCCGACGACCGCGGACTCGGTGGCGGCGCCGGCCAGGATGCCGGCGGCGGTGCCGACGTCCAGGTCGAACGCCTCGGCGAGGCCGAGGGCGATGCCGACGACCGAGACGACCTCGATGAGGCAGAGCGTGAAGAAGCGCAGGCTCTTCCGGTTGAGGTTGGCGAAGAACTGGGGGCCGGCCAGATAGCCGAGCGAGAAGATGAAGAGCGCGAAGAAGATCGTCTTGACGTCGTCGGAGACGGTGACCTTCGCCCAGGCGCCCATGAGCAGCGAGACGATCAGCGTCCCGCAGATGCCGCCGAGGGTGATGGGTCCGACCCGGAGCTTGCCGAGCAGATAGCCGGCGGCGAGGCAGAGGAAGAGGGCGAGTTCGGGATGGTCGCGCAGGACTCCCATCCGGCCTCACCCCACCCACATGGGGCAATAACCATTCAATCTGGACATAAGGGGACGCTAGCAGTGGCGGATCCGCACAGGATCACCGCCACGCCCGTCCGGGTGAACGCTCCTTTCCGGGCCCGTCACCCCTTCACCGCACCCCGCATCACCCCGCCCACGATCTGCCGCCCGAACAGCGCCAGCACCACGAGCAGCGGCAGCGTCCCCAGCAGCGCCCCCGCCATCACCACCGAGGTGTCCGGCACATAGCCCCGCCCGAGCCCGGTCAGCGCCACCTGCACCGTCGGACTGCCCGTCTGGGTGAGCGCCAGGACCGGCCAGAAGAAGTCGTTCCACGCCGCCACGAACGACAGCATCCCCAGCACCGCCATCGCCGGCCGCGCCGCCGGCAGCACCAGGTGCCACACCACCCGCAGCGTCCCCGCCCCGTCCATCCGCGCCGCTTCGAGCAGCTCCGGCGGCAGCGCCCGCAGCAGGTGCTGGCGCATGTAGAAGACGCCGAAGGCGGAGACCAGCGAGGGCAGCACCACCGCCTGGAGCCGGTCCGTCCACCCCAGCCGGGCGATCAGCAGATACAGCGGGACGACCCCGAGCTGCGGCGGGATCAGCATCGTCGCCCCCACCAGGAGCAGCAGCGGCCCCCGGAGGCGGAACCGCAGCCGGGCGAAGGCGAACCCGGCCAGCGTCGAGAAGAGCACCGTCCCCACCGCCACCGATCCCGCCACCACGGCGGTGTTGGCCAGCGCCTCGCCCATCCCGCCCTCGTCCCAGGCCACCGACAGGTTCCGCCCCAGGTTCCGCCCGAACCAGAACGGCGGCGGGCTCTCCGCGAGCCGCCCGCTCGTCCGCGAGGCCGCCACCGCCGTCCACAGCAGCGGGAAGACGGACACCACCGTGAACAGGCCGAGCAGCAGATACGTCCCCCACCCCGCCCGCTCGTACGACTCCGAGCCCGGACGCCCCGTCACCGCCGCACACCCTTCCCGCGGACCAGCCGCACCACCCCGAACAACACCACCAGGAGCAGCAGCATCGCCCAGGCGATCGCCGCCGCCCGCCCCAGATGGAGGTTCACCCAGCCCTGCTCGTACAGATAGAGACCCAGCGTCTGATACTGGTGGTCGGCGCCGCCCGAGGCGCCCGCCCCGCTGCTGAAGAGCAGCGGCTCGCCGAAGAGCTGCACCGCCCCGATCGTCGACACCAGCCCCGTGAACGCCAGCGCCGGCCGCAGCCCCGGCAGCGTCACGTGCCAGAACCGCCGCCACCGCGGGGCCCCGTCCAGCGCCGCCGCCTCGTACAGCTCCGGCGGGATCGTCTGCATCGCCGCCAGATAGATCAGCGCGTTGTAGCCGGTCCAGCGCCAGACCACGATCGACGCCACCGCGAACTTCGACGCCCACGGGCCGTTCTGCCAGTCCACCGGATCCAGCCCGACCAGCCCGATCGCCCAGTTCACCATCCCCTGGTCGCGCCCGTAGAAGAGCGCGAAGACCAGCGTCGCCGCCGCCACCGAGGTCGCGTACGGGGCCAGCGCCGCCACCCGGAAGAAGAGCCGGCCGCGCAGCCGGGCGTCGAGCAGCTGGGCCGCGCCGAGCGCCAGCAGCAGCTGCGGGACCGTCGCGAGCACCCCGATCAGCACCGTGTTCGCCAGCGCGTTCCAGAAGAACTCGTCGGTGAGCAGCCGGGCGTAATTGTGCGCGCCCACCCACTCCCGGGCCTCCGGCGCCGTCAGCTCCACCCGGAACAGAGAGGTCCACGCCGTCGCCGCCAGCGGGAACAGCCCGAAGGCCCCGAACAGCAGGAAGAAGGGGGCGATCAGCACGTACGGCGCCGCCCGCGACCGCAGCCGGCCGAGCCGCTCCCGCCGCGCCCGGCCCGCCGGCGCCACCGGCGCGAGCGCCCGCTCCACCACGTCCTCGGCCATCCGGCTCACCGGTCCAGGGCGTTGTCGATGGCCTTCATCGCCGCCCGCCAGGCCGACTCCGGCGACCGGCCCGTCTGGTCGACCTGGAGCATCCCGGTGTCGGACAGGATCTGGTTCACCAGTCCGTCCTTCGGCCCGACCGGCGCCACCGGCACCCCCCTGGCCGCCGCCGAGTAGATCCGGCCCACCGGCGCGTCGCCGAAGTACGGGTGCCGCGCCTCCCGCACCTGCGGCAGGCCGAAGGCGGCCTCGGCGCTGGGGAAGCTGCCGCGCCGCTCGAAGAGCACCGCCTGCTGCTCGGGCGCGGTCAGCCAGGCCGCCAGCTCCGCCGCCTCCTCGACGTGCGCCCCGGCCTCCGGGACGACCAGGAAGGAGCCGCCCCAGTTGCCCGGCCGGGGCGCCTCGGCGATCTCCCACTTCCCCCGGCCGTCCGGGCCGCCCTTGTCCTGGATGTAGCCGAGCATCCAGGCGGGGCAGGCGATCGAGGCGAACCGGCCGTGCGCGAAGCCCTGGTCCCAGTCGGGGGTGAACTGCTGGAGGCGGGCGGTCAGCCCGTGCTCCGCGAACCGGGCGCCGAGGTCCCAGGCGGCCCGTACGGCGGGGTTGGTGGCCACCACGAGCCGGCCCTCGGCGTCGTAGTAGCGCAGCTTCGCGCCGGAGATCACGGCGGCCATCACCCCGGACGCGGAGTCGGTGAACGCCACCCCCTCGGGGGCCCGCGCGGCGAACCGGCGGCCCGTCTCCAGGTACTTCCGCCAGTCCCCGGCCCACAGTCGGCCGACCTCCTCCCGGTCGGTGGGCAGCCCGGCGGCGGCGAAGTGGTCCTTGCGGTAGCAGACGGCCAGCGGCCCGATGTCGGTGCCGAGGCCCAGCACCCGCCCGTCCCCGGTCCGCGCCTGCGCCCACTTCCAGGGCAGGAAGGCGCTCTCGTCCACCCCGGGCGCGTGCGCCAGGTCGGCCAGCCGCCCCGCCTGGGTGTCGACGACCTCGGCGATGTTGCCGACCTCGACGGCCTGGACGTCGGCGAGCCCGGCGCCGGCCGTGAGGTGGGTGAGCAGCTGCGGGTAGTAGACGTCGGCGCGGGCGAGGGAGGTCTGCCGGATCGCGATGTCCGGGTGGAGCCGCATGTACGTGTCGTAGAGCCCGGCCTCCTTGAGGCCGAAGGTCCCGTAGACCCCGACGGTGAGCGTCACCGGGCGCCCCGATCCGTCCACGGCCTCGCCGGAGCCGGCGGCCGGCGGCACGGGCGGATCGGTGGCGCAGCCGCCCAGGAGCGCGGCGGTCAGCAGCAGGGCGAGGGCCGGCCGGCGCCGGCCCCGTGGTCGTGTCGCGGTCCTCCACCCCATGGACCCCGACCGTAGGCGGCGGGGGCGGGCCGCCCGGCGGGGCGCCGCCGGGCGCCCGGCCCGGCTCACCCGTTCGGCCCACGCGCGGCGGCGAACCCCTCGTGACCTGCAGCGGGAACGCGAAAACGACCGAGGCCCCGGTTCTCACGAACCAGGGCCTCGGCCATCAGGGTGAGTAACGGGACTCGAACCCGCGACATCCTGGACCACAACCAGGTGCTCTACCAGCTGAGCTATACCCACCACGACCGGCGGTTTTCCCGAAGGTTTCCCCGACCGGCCGAGAAGAAGTCTACAGGGTTCCGAGGGGTGCTCGCGCACACGTTTTCCCCGGGTGCGCGAGCGAGCCCTCCAGGGGGTGCTACTCCGCCGGGACGACGTGCCGGGCCGCGATCTCCCGCGCGGTCTCCGAGTCGGGACCGGGCTGCGGCACGAAGACCGCCTCGCGGTAGTAGCGCAGCTCGGCGATGGACTCGCGGATGTCGGCGAGCGCCCGGTGGTTGCCGTTCTTCTCCGGACTGTTGAAGTACGCCCTCGGGTACCAGCGGCGCGCCAGCTCCTTGACCGAGGACACATCGACGATCCGGTAGTGCAGGTGACTCTCCAGGGCGGGCATGTCCCGGGCGAGGAAGCCGCGGTCGGTGGAGACCGAGTTCCCGCACAGCGGGGCCTTGCCGGGCTCCTTCACGTGCTCGCGGATGTACGCGAGGACCTGCGCCTCCGCGTCGGCCAGCGTGGTGCCGCCGGGCAGCGCGTCGAGCAGACCGGAGGCCGTGTGCATCTGGCGCACGATCTCCGGCATGGTCTCCAGGGCACGGTCCGGAGGGCGGATCACGATGTCCACGCCTTCGCCGAGCACGTTCAGTTCCGAGTCGGTGACCAGCGCGGCCACCTCGATGAGTGCGTCGTCCGTCAGCGAGAGCCCGGTCATCTCGCAGTCGATCCACACCATGCGATCGTTCATGCGTCCTACCTTAGGCGGGAACGGCGGGGAGGCGACGCCCGCGGGCACCACCGGCTCCAGGACCGCCGTCGCCGCCTCGCTCTGCGGCCGCCGGGCCCGGTACGCCGCCCGGTAGGCCGCCGGCGAGGAGCCGAGCTGCCGCCGGAAGTGGCCGCGCAGGGCCACCGGCGAGCGGAAGCCGCAGCGCCCCGCGACCTCGTCCACCGAGTAGTCCGACGTCTCCAGGAGCCGCTGCGCCTGGAGCACCCGCTGGGTGATCAGCCACTGCAGCGGCGCGGAGCCGGTCAGCGAGCGGAAGCGGCGGTCGAAGGTCCGCCGTGACATGTACGCACGGGCCGCCAGGGTCTCCACGTCGAACTGCTCGTGGAGGTGCTCCAGCGCCCAGGCCACGACCTCGGCGAGCGGGTCGGAGCCGATCTCCTCGGGTAAAGACCTGTCGAGGTAGCGCTCCTGACCGCCGCTGCGCCGCGGCGGGACGACCAGCCGGCGCGCCAGCGCGCCCGCGGCCTCGGTGCCGTGGTCGGTCCGCACGATGTGCAGACACAGATCGATTCCGGCCGCGGTGCCGGCGGAGGTCAGCACGTCCCCGTCGTCGACGAAGAGCTCCCGCGGGTCCACGTGGACCGACGGGTAGCGCTTGGCGAGCGTCGGCGCGTACATCCAGTGCGTGGTCGCCGGGCGGCCGTCGAGCAGGCCGGCCGCGGCGAGGACGAACGCCCCGGTGCACAGGCCGACGATCCTCGCCCCCTCCTCGTGCGCCCGGCGGAGCGCTTCGAGCGCCTCCGGCGGCGGCGGCGAGGTGATCGAACGCCAGGCGGGGACGACGACCGTCCCGGCGCGGCCGATCGCCTCCAGGCCGTACGGCGCGGTGAGTTCGAGCCCGCCCGTGGTCCGCAGGGGGCCCTCCTCACCGGCGCAGACGAGCAGCCGGTAGCGCGGCACGCCGGCGTCCTGCCGGTCGATGCCGAACACGGAGAGCGGGATGGAGCTCTCGAAGATGGGGCCGCCGCTGAACAGCAGCACCGCGACGACTTCGCGACGGCGTCGCCCGGACAGCTTCCGTGCGACCTCCGGTGCGGCGGAGTCCTGGCTCATGGCGCTAAGCCCCCCTCGGTGTTCGCGTCTCCCTGGTCGTGTCGCTGTGCCACGTTTCCCCTCGGTTTTGCACGAGACCCCAGTCTTCGGTACCCATGATCGAATCTACTGTGTCCCGTGGCGCCGGCGTGACAACTTCTCCATCCGGCACATTGTCGACAAGGCCACTTGGCGTGAAGCGATCGATCGCCGGGTGATCGGCCGGAGGGGCCCCCGAAGGGGCTCCGGGGTGGCGAAGTGGCCGTACGCGACGGGTGCGCCCCCATGGTGCAGGGTTTTTCCGGGGGAGCGGGGAGGGGTTGGCGTACCGTTTCGGCAAGGACGCGCCGGGAACTTCAAGTTGGCTGAAAACATATGGGATCGGCTGTGCGAACCTGTCAACTCGACGGGGGTCGCCGAGCCCCTTCTCAGCCCCGGCGGCGCCCCCCGGCGCCCGTGCCGCCCGCCGCGCCCTCGGTGCGCAGCCCCCGCTCCGCCCGGCGCAGCAGCAGCCGGCACGCGGCCGTCACCGACACGAGCCCGAGCGCGGCCCCGCCGGCCCCGCCCAGCGAGGTCCCGAAGGCGATCAGCACCAGCGGGACGAGGGCGCAGCAGAAGACGGCCCAGCGGACCACGTCGTCGGCCGCCGCCCCCGGCTCCGCCCCCACGTCCCCCCGCGGACCCGCTCCCGGCCCGGCCGGTCCGCCCGTCTCCGGGGCGACGGGCGCCGCGGGGCCCGGCACCCGGGCGCGACGACGGGAGCGGGCGGAGGGGGCGGACGCGGTGGGGGCGGGGGTGGACGGTACGGGCACGGGCGGTCTCCCTGCGGCGGTGATCCGGACCTGAGGGGAACGAGGAACGGAACGCTCCGGTCACTCTGAGCGACGCCCGTTCGGCCCTGGCGGGCGCGGCCGGGGGACGCCTGTAGGGCACATCCGGCATTGCCAGATGGTGAACCCTTCGTGCATCCTCCGGAGGACACCGCGCGCGCCGAGCCGCGCACGGGCGGTCAGCACGCCGGGTGCGGCACGGCGGGCCCTGGGCAGGAGAGGAGTGTCGCCGTACCCTTGCGGGTATGGGGTTGGGAAGATGATTCCCGGACACAGAGCTCCGCCGCCACCCGTTGTTCCGCTCCCCTCCACCGTCCCTTCCCACGAGGACTTCCCTAGCCGAGACACCGATGGCCGGTCACGAATTCCCCGAACCCGCGGACCGCAAGCGCGTCGCCGACTCCACGGTCGACCCCCTCGCGGTGGAACAGCCACGCCACGCCTGCGACCCGGCCTTCCGGCACGGAGTGGTCGTCGGCTTCGACGGCTCCACGTCCAGTGAGCGCGCCCTGGCGTACGCCATCGGCATGGCCCGGCGCTCCGGCTCCGGCCTGATCATCGTGCACGTCGCGAACCGGCTCCCCACCACCGTCTGGGCCGGCTGCGAGCCGCCCGTCTTCGTCGACGTCCCGGACCACCGCACCGAGGTGCTGGGGCTGGAGCTGGCCTGCGCCGACCACCTCTCCGAGGTGCCGTGGATCCTGGTGGAGCGCGGCGGGGACATCTGCCACGAGCTGGAGGAGGTCGGCCGCGAGTACTCGGCCGACGCGATCGTGGTGGGCTCGACGCACGGGATCGTCGGGCGGATCTTCGGCTCGGTGGCCGGCCGGCTCGCGCGGCGCGCGCAGCGGCCCGTGATCGTCATCCCCTGACCTCCTCCCGGTCCCGTCCGTCACACCTGACTCTCCCTCAACTCCCTTGCCGAGGCGATAATTTCTGCCCGCCTCAGGTGATTTGTGCGCTTGTGAAGGGTAGCTAAAGAGCACCGGAACACAGCAGCTCACGCGGCATCACCGCTCGTTCGAAGGGAGCCCCACGTGAACAAGGACGTCGCGTCGGGGAACGGCACCTCCACGCTCGGAAACCTCGCACTCGGACTGACCCTCCTGGCCTTCGGCCTGGGCGGCACCGGTGTGCTCGACAACGTCGCGGCAGCCGATGCCGCGGGCCTCGCCACCTGGGTCGGCGGCGTGGCGCTCTTCCTGGTCGGCCTGCTCGCCCTGCGCGCGGGCAGCACCGGCGACGGCACGGCCTTCACGGCGCTCGGCGCCTTCTGGTTCACCTGGGGGACCGGAGTCGGCGGCGGGGCCTCGGCGGACGCGGCCGGACTCTTCCTGCTCCTGTGGGCGCTCCTGGCGCTCACGCTGACGCTGGCCGCCTCGGGCGGCGGGCTCTTCGGGCAGGGCGTCTACGGCCTGCTGTTCCTCGCCCTGCTGCTCTCGGGCATCGCCGCGCTGGCGGGCAACGAGGGCCTCGGCAAGGCGGGCGGCTGGGTGGCCGCGCTGGCCGGCCTCGCGGCCTGGTACGGCGCCACGGCGGCCGTGGCCGGCTGGCCGGCCCTGGGCCGCGCGAGCAGCGGCAGCACGGCGGCAGCGGCGTAACCCTGCTGCGTAACGGAAGAGGGAAGCAGAACGGCCCCCCCCCCCCCGCGGCGCCCCGGCGGCGGGCTTTGGGTTGGCCGGGGGGCGGCGGCGGGCGGGCCCCCCGGCGGGCCCCCGGGGGGGGCCCCGGGGCCC
>NZ_JBHYKM010000118.1:0-23351 GCF_042741435.1 Streptomyces sp. NPDC058955
GTGCCGTTCCGTTGTGCCCACCCGTTCCGCCCCAGCGGAACAACTGCCCACAACGAAACGGCGGCGGCCGCCCGCAACGCCCCCAGCCGGGCCCGGGGTGGGCACCGCCCCAGCGGGACAACTGCCCACAACGAGACGGCGGCGCCCCGGGCGGGGGGTGGGCGCCGTCCCAGCGGGGCGGTGGGCCGCAACGGGGCGGGGGCGCGTCAGTGTGGGGGGTCTGCGTGGGTGGGGGTGCGGCGGAGGAGGTAGGTGGCGGCGGTGGCGACCAGGACCAGCATGCAGGCGATGAAGACCAGGCCCGCGCCCTCCAGGCCGAGGGGGTCGGCGAGCAGGCCGACGCCGATCACGGGGATCGAGATGCCGGTGTACGCGACCACGAACAGGGACGAGATGACGGCGGCCCGCCGGTCGGGCGGGGACGCGGCGGCGACGGCGGAGAGCGAGGCCCGGAAGGCGAGGCCCTGTCCGGTGCCGCCGACGAGGGCGGCGAGGACGATGAAGGCCAGGTGGTCGGTGGCGAGGGCGACCGCGAGCAGGACGAGGCCGGCGAAGAGGACCGCGCAGCCCAGCGGCAGCGAGCGGTCGGCGCCGACGCGCCCGGCGGCGACCTGGCCCGCGGTGGAGGCGAAGAAGGCGAGGGCGACGACGAGGCCGCTGACGGCGTGGTTGTCGACGTGCAGATAGCGGGCGAGGAAGGCGGGGCTGACGGAGGTGAAGACGCCGAAGAGGGCGAAGCCCACGAAGGAGGCGACGGCCGCCGGCACGAACACCGCCCGCACGCGCGCGGGGAGGGCGGGTTTCTGGGGCCGTACGGCGCTGAGGGGCCGGCGGTCCGTCACCGTCTCGGGCAGCCACTGGAGGACGAGGGCGGAGACGCCGACGAGGGCGATGTGGACGGCGAAGGGCAGCAGCAGCGGCTCGGGGGCGTACTCGGCGAGGAGCCCGGCGAGGAGGGGGCCGCAGCCGAGGCCGCCCATGTTGGCGGCGGTGGCGACGAGGGTGGCGCGGGCGGTGCCGCCGGGCGGGGCGAGTTCCAGGACGTACGCGGTGGCGGCGCCGGTGAACAGGCCCGCGGACAGTCCGGACAGCAGCCGGCCCGCGTACAGCCAGCCCAGGGCGTCGGCGCACAGGAAGCAGACGGCGCTGGCCGCCGCGAAGGCGAGGCCCCAGCGGAGGGCGGGGCGCCTGCCGATGGTGTCGGAGGCGTTGCCGGCGAGGAGCAGCACGCCGATGACCCCGAAGGCGTACACGGCGTAGACGACCGTGACGGTGAGTTCGGAGAAGCCGAACTCCTCCTGGTAGAGGGGGTAGAGCGGGGTCGGGAGCGTGGTGCCGGCCATGCACACCACGAACACCGCCCCGCCGAGCAGACAGGGCAGCCACCCGCGTCGATCACCGGCCATACCGGCGACCGTAACCCGCCCGGCGCCGCGGGCCCGGGCAGCACGACGGACCGGCCACACCGTTGTCGTACGCCGGGCCCACGCGCGCGGGGGTCGCACGGGGGTGGGCGTCGTCGTCCGTCAGTGGCCGCCCAGGCCCGGCAGGCAGGTGCCGTCGAGGGTGCGGCCGGAGACCTCGGCGGTGATGGTGGCGGTGTCGGTGATCTCGCCCTTGACGCAGACCTTTCCGTGGCCGCCGGCGACGGACAGGTTCTGGATCGTGGGCCCGCGCTGGGCGCCGACGCGGTACTCGACGTCGTTCGGCCTCAGGTCGAGGGCGGCGGCGACGGCGGCTCGCACCTCGGTCTCCCCGGGCTTTCCGGTCGCCAGCTTCCGCAGGACGGCGCCGAGCCGCTCCGCCCGGCCCCGCGCGCCGGCCCGTTCCGCCTCGGTGAGTTCCGTCTCCTGGCGGTAGGCGTGGTTCTCCCGGTACTTGCTCGCGGGGTCCTGCGGGACGCACGGCGTGCCGGGCGGGAGCTGCGGCTCCTGCGGGCCCGGGCAGAACCGCATCCCTTCTCCGGACGGGGTCGCTCCGGCGCGCGGGTCGGCGGAGGGTTCGGCGCAGCCGGTGACGAGTGCGGCGAGGAGGACGGCGCCGGCGGCGGCGCGGGGCAGGTGTCGGCGCATGCCGCCATCCTGGCCGCCGCTGCCGGCGGGCCGTCGGCCGCCCCCCGGACGTGATCGTTCCGTGTCCGGTCAGGCGGCGCCCGGCGCCCAGAAGTTGTGGATCTCCGCCGTCCGGGGCGGGGGCTGGTCTCCCCAGCCGAGATCGGTGGCGAGGGGCACGACCTTGTCGCCGAACGCCTTCATCTGCGCTTCGCTCGCCCAGACGTCGAAGATCTCCAGGCCGCTGTCGGTGCCCACACACGCGTGGGAGAGGCAGCCGTCGAAGATCCCGGGGATCTCCTGGAGTCTGGCGTTGAGCGTGTCGTACTGGTCGGTGGTGACTCCGTCGAGGACGGCGTGGACGAGGATCGCCATGATCCTTCCTCCTCCTGAGGCGACGGTCCGCCCCTCTCCACCAGCACACCACGCCGGGCCGGGGACGGCACCCGCTCCGGATGCGCTCCGGGTGCCGTGCCGGTATGCCGGAGGGAGCGGTACGCGGAGGAGGACGGTGGCCGGCCATGGCACGCTCGGCGCTCGTGGTGATCGACATGCTGAACACGTACGCGCACGAGGACGCGGAGCGGCTGGTGCCGTCCGTGGCGGCGGCGCTGCCCGCGATCGTGGATCTGCTGCGGCGGGCGCGGGCGGCGGGGGTGCCGGTCGTGTACGCCAACGACAACTTCGGCGAGTGGCGGTCCCACCACGGGGAGATCCTGGACCTGGCGCTCGCGGGCCGCCGTCCGGACCTGGTCGAGCCGGTGCGGCCGGACGAGGAGGCGCTCTTCGTGGTCAAGGCGCGGCACTCGGTGTTCTACGAGACGCCGCTGGCGTATCTGCTCCGCTCGCTGGACGTGACCGAGCTGGTGCTGACCGGGCAGGTCACCGAGCAGTGCGTGCTCTACTCGGCGCTGGACGCGCACATCCGGCATCTGGACGTGACGGTGCCCCGGGACGCGGTCGCCCACATCCACGAGGACCTGGCGCGGGCGGCGCTGCGGATGATCGAGCGGAACATGGGCGGCCGGATCGTCGACGCCGCCGACGTCACGTTCTGACCGCCTCCCGCTCGCTCGCGCTCAGATGCCGAAGCCCAGGAGGGCCACCTCCAGCGGGAGCGCGGGGCGCTCGGGGAGGGCGGGCGGTTCCTCGCCGCGGCCGGTGTGGGTGGGGCGCACCGGGCGCAGTGCGGCGAGGCCGTCGGCGGCCCAGCCGGCCCCGGTGGCGGGGAGGGACAGCGTCATCCTCCGGCCGTCGGGCAGGGTCGTCTCCAGGATGGTCGGGTCGTTCGTCCGCATGGCACCTCGCTCGGGTCGCACGCCGCTTCTGGTGGGGAGGACGGCCGGGCGCCCGGAGGAGTTCCCTCCGGGTCGCCGGGTCGGCCGGCCGTGGGGCGGGGCCGGGGTCAGCCGGCTTCGGGGGCGGGGGCCGTCCTGGCGGGTTCCGGCTGTTCCTCGTGTTCCCGGGCGGCGACGCGGCGGGTGAGGCGGGTGCCGATGCCGAGCTGGGCGGCCGCGGCGGCGACGGCGACGACGAGGCAGCCGAGCCAGAGGGGGGCGGCGCCCCAGGTGTGGATCACCCAGCCGCCGACCAGCGGCGCGACGACGGCGGATCCGGTCCAGGCGACCTGGTAGAGGCCCTGGTAGCGGCCGCGCAGGTGGTCCGGGGAGATGCGGGCGACGAGCGCGAAGCTGGTGGGGGTGTTGCCGATCTCGCCGAGCGTCCACACGATGATGGAGGCGCCGTAGATCCAGGCGGAGTGGCCGAGCAGGAGGACGGAGTAGCCGACGCCGATCAGCGCGGAGGAGCCGGCGAGCACCCAGGACTCGGGGAAGCGCTTGTAGAGCCGGGTGAGCGGGAGTTGGACGGCGACGATCACGATGCCGTTGAGCGCGGCGACCTGTCCGAAGGTGCTCGGCGAGAATCCGTCCTGGCCCATCGCGATGGGCAGTCCGCTCTCGGACTGGAGCAGGATGGTGAGGACGAGGAACTGGGCGGCGACGAAGGCGACGAAGCTCCGGTCGCGCAGGACGGCGCCGAACCCCTCGGCCTCCTCGGCCTCGGTGGGCGCGACGGTCTTGGCGCGGCCGGGCACGCGGGTCGCGATCAGCACGGCGCCGATGAGGGTGGTGGCGCCGTTGAGCCAGAACAGCGCGGTGTAGCCGACGAGGGAGACGAGGCCGACGGAGAGCATCGCGATGGAGTAACCGACGTTGATGGCCCAGAAGTTGAGCGAGTAGGCGCGGACCTGGTCCTTGCCGGGGATGACGTCGGCGATGAGTGCGTTGTGGGCGGGCCGGGTGGCGTTGTTGACCACGCCGACGACGAAGGCGCCGACGAGCAGGGCCCACGGGGAGCGGGCGTAGGCGAGGGCGATCATGCTCACGGCGGTGGCGCCGAGGGCGCCGACGAGGGTGGGCTTGTGGCCGAACCGGTCGCCGAGGGCGCCGCCGAACGGTCCCGCGAGGAGGGAGCCGACGCCGATGCCGGCGACGACGGTGCCGGCGAAGGCCGCGCTGCGGTCCAGCTCCTCGGTGATGTAGAAGGCGAGCAGCGGCATCACGAACCCGCAGGCGCGGTTGACGAGTTGGGCGGTCCAGAGCCACCAGAAGCCGGACGGGAGCCCGCCGAAGGTCGCCGCGAAGGAGGTGCGCGCCCTCGTGAGTGGCCGGAATGGCATGGGTGTCCCTTCGTCGTGACGCCGTCGGACGGGGCGGACGGTACGGGGCCGGGGTTCCGTCGGTCCGAACACCGAATGAATACCGGCCGGGGCGGTTCCGCGAAAGGCCGGAACGCGCCAGGCGCCTCTCGGACAGCCGCGTGAACCGTCCGTGAAGGGGGGTCGCCGGGGCGTCGGGGATCCTTTCCGCGGAAGAGTGCCGGTGTTCTCCCCCGGGCGCTACCTTGTTCTGCGGGCAGAACGCACATGCGACCGCAAGCCTTTGAGAGTTGTCGGCGTGTCGCGCAAACGACGAGGTCAGCGGGGTCTTTCGCTGCGCCGCCTCCGTCCCTATGATCTCTTTCGCGCACCGGTCCCATGCGTGGATGTACCGCGACATATGAGGATCAGTCAGACCGTTCGAACCGCCCGGCCGGCCCTGTTCCGGCACCGGCGGCGCGCAGGACAGTTCTCTGCGTTGTTCCATGCACTTCCGTACCGCTGAACCATGACAGCTGGGAGGCGAAGGGCACGTGATCGACATGGAGCGGGACCCGTGGACGGGGAACGCCGCCGGATGAACCCTCTGACCTACACACCGCGCCTGGTGCGGGCGCTCCCGCCGGTGCACGTGAACGGGCGGACGCTGAAGGCGTACGCGATGTTCGCGGATCCGGAGCGGGCCGGCGAGCTGCCGAAGCCGGAGTGGCTGGAGCGGCACGCGGCCACGGTGCTGAGCGGGCCGCCGGGCGAGGGCGACCATCCGGCAGGTTTCCTGATCCTGCACCACGGGGCCGAAGGAACGTATCTGCTGGTGAGCCAGTGGTACGACGCCGACATGCTGAAGCACTGGGTCCGCGGCGCGGTCGCCGGGGCGGACGGGGACGTGGTCTTCGCTCCCCTGGCCCAGCGGGACCTGATCGCCTGCGTCTGGGAGCTGGAGGTCGTGAAGTTCGAGCGCGACGCCTGGGTGAACACGGTGCTCGCGCGCGGCAGCGTCGACCGGACGGCCGTCGACGCGTATCTGGACACGACGTTCTCGGGGTGGGTGTGAGGGTGACCGCACGGCACGACATCGAGGTCCGGCGGATCGAACCGGACCAGCTGGACGCCCTGCTCGCGCTGTGCGTCGAGCACGCGGAGTACGAGAAGGCGGACTTCGACGACAACGGCCAGGTGGAGCGCTGGCGTTCGGCGTTCTTCGGCGAGCGGCCCGCGGTGTACGGCTGGCTCGCGCTGGACGGCGGGACGCCCTGCGGCTTCATGACCGTGACCGTCGACTTCTCCACCTGGAGCGCCGCCCGGTTCGCCCACATGGACTGCCTGTACCTCCAGGAGGCGTACCGCGGCCTCGGGCTCGGACGGGTCTTCCTGGAGCGGCTGCGGGAGTTCGCGCGGGCCGAGGGGTGCGGCTGGGCCGAGTGGCAGACGCCGCGGGACAACGCGTCGGGCATCGGCTTCTACGCGCGGATGGGCGCCCGGTCCAAGGAGAAGGTCCGATTCACCTACGACGTCGGGATGCGTGACGGCTCGTGACGAAGACGCCCGAACCGAAGGCCCCGCCTGCCCCGCTGCCGCCGTGGTCGGTCGACCCGGCCGACCGGGCCGCTCCGGTGCCCGCGCTCGGCGACCTGGTCCGCGCGGCGGCGGTCAACTGGCCGGACCGCGCGGCCCTGCACGACGGCCGGCTCGGCCTCACCTTCGCCGAACTGGAGGAGCGGGCCGCCACGTTGGCGGCCTGGCTGGCCGGGAACGGCGTGGGCCCGGACGACCGGGTGGCGATCCTGGCCGAGAAGAGCGCGCTGATGCCGGTGCTCGCGATCGCGGTGTGGAAGTGCGGCGCCGTCTACGTGCCCCTCGACGGCACGGCCCCGGAACCGCGGCTGCGCGGGCTGCTGGGCCGGCTCGACGCGCGGATGGCGCTGGCCCTCGACGACCGGGCGCCGGTCGCCGACGGGGTCCGCTGGGCGGGCCGGGCGGAACTGGACGAGGTCCTCGCGGGCCCGGCGCGGGAGTGGCCGACCGTGCCGCACCGGCCCGGCTCCAGCGCGTACATCATCTTCACCTCGGGCTCCACGGGTGAGCCCAAGGGCGTGGAGATCACCGTCGCCAACCTGGTCGCGTACTTCGGGAACCACAACGAGGTGCTCCGGTTCACCCCCGCGTCCCGGGTGTTCAGCCTCTCGCCGTTCCACTTCGACGTGTCGATCGAGGACACGCTGCTGCCGCTGTCGCTCGGCGCGTACGTCCACCAGTTCCGCGGGATGCACGCCGGAGCGGTGATGCGGGCGGTCATCACCCGCGAGCGGATCACCCATCTCATCGCGGTCTCCACGCTGCTGACGATGATCACCGACGGCGGGCGGCACGTCACCCGGGAGAACTTCCCGTGCCTGGAGATGGTGATGACGGGCGCGGAGGTCTGCGACCCCGGCGTCATCAACGTCTGGAAGGACGGCCTGCCCGAGGTCCGGGTGATCAACGTCTACGGGCCGACGGAGGCCACGATCGTCTGCGTCGCCCACGAGATCGTGCGGGTGGACCCGGAGCGGGTCGACGCCTATCCGATCGGGCGGCCCCTGCGCGGGGTGGCGGCGCGCATCGTGGACGACGGGGAGCCGGTCCACGAGCCGGGCCGTGTCGGGGAGTTGTGGATCGGCGGCGAGCAGGTGATGCGCGGCTACCACGGCATGCCGGAGGAGACCGCCCGGCGCGTGGTCGAGGTGGACGGCGTCCGCTACTACCGCACCGGCGACCTCTGCGCGTACGACGGGAACGGCGACATCGTCTTCCGCGGCCGCAACGACGACGAGGTGAAGCTCGCGGGCCGCCGGATCCACCTCGGCGAGATCCGGCAGACCGTGCTGAGCTGCCCCGGTGTCGAGCGGGCGGCGGTCGCGCTGATCCCCCGGCTGGGCCACGACGTCATCGCCCTGGTGGTGATGGCGCCGGACCCGGCGGCGGTGGCGGCCGCGGAGAAGCGGCTCGCCGAGCTGCTGCCCGCGTACATGCTGCCGACCGTCGTCGCCTGGTCGCCCGAGCTCAGCGTCTCCTCGACGGGCAAGACGGACGAGAAGCTGCTCATGGGCCGGCTCGCCGAGGCCGCCCGGGAGGCGGGCGCGACCCGCTTCGCGTTCACCCCGGCCGGGGACGTCGAGCCCGTCGACGGGGACGGCCATGCCTGACACGGAGACGGCGCTCCACCCCGAGTTCGGCCGGCTGGCCGCCGCCCGCCGGATCATGGCGGTACGGGCGTCGACCGGGTCGCTCACGGAGGACCGGGCCAACGCCGAGCGCTGGATCGCCCGCTTCGGCGGCGCCGTCGACCCGGCCGACGGCGCCGCGGTCGAGCGGGGCGCGCACTCGGTCACCGTCCGCCCCCCGCGGGAGGACCCGGACAGCCCCTGGGTCGTGTACATCCACGGCGGCGGGATGGTCTACTACTCGACCGACGTCTTCCAGCCCTTCTTACGCACGCTGGCGGGCACCCTCCGGGCGCCCGTGGAGGCGTTCGACTATCCGAAGGCGCCGGAGCACACCGTCGAGGAGTCGGTGGAGCGGCTGGCGGACCACATCGCCGCCCGGTGCCGGGAGTTGACGGACCGTCCGGTGGTGCTCGCCGGAGACAGCGTCGGCGGGCTGATCGCGCTCTATCTGAGCCTGCGGGTCCTGCCCGGGGCGTTCGCGCGGATCGTGCTCCTCTATCCCGTCCTCGACCTGCGGACCGAGCGGGCGTCCTACCGGGCCTTCGGCGAGGGCCACTTCCTCGACCGGGACGCCATGCGGACCTTCACGTCCTTCCTCGACCCCTTCTTCTCGGCCCGGGACTTCGATCCGATGCGGCTGCCGGAGAGCGATCTGGCGCGGCTGCCGGGCTGTTCGATCGTGACCGCCGGATGCGACGTCCTCCGGGACGAGGGGATCGCCTGGGCGGAGCTGACGGCCGCACGCTCGCCCGGCCTGCGGCACCTCCACTTCCCCGGGCTCCCGCACGACTTCTGCCTGTACGCCGGCCGGCTGGCCTCGGCGGGGAGCGCGGTCGCCGAGATCGCCCGGACCGCCTTTCCTCTTGGTCCTCTCGACGAACGGGGTCGCTCGTGACCGCACACAACGACGCCGCGGTTCCGCCGCCCGCCCTCGGCGATCTGCTGGCCGGTCCGGCCCGCCGGTGGCCGGACCGCGTCGCGATCGACGACGGCAGCGTGCGGCACACCTTCGCCGAGCTCGAACAGGGCGCCCTGAGGATCGCGGCCTGGCTGGAAGGGCAGGGGGTCGGACCGGGCGACCGGGTCGTGGTCCTCACCGAGACCCGCCCTGTCATGCCCATGATCATCTTGGGGATCTGGAAGCGCGGCGCCGTCCACGTCCCCGTCGACGCCGCGGAGCCCGGACCCCGGCTCGACGGACTGCTCGACCGGCTCCGGCCCGCCGCCGTGATCAGCCCCGCCGGCCGGGAGCCGGTGCTCCCCGGCATCCCGATGCTCGACGGCGAGGCGCTGGTCCCGGTCCTCTTCGGTCCCGCCGCCCCGCACACCACCGTGCCCCACGGGCCGGAGGACATCGCGTACATCGTCTTCGCCTCCGGCGCCACCGGAGAGCCGCAGGGCGCCGAGATCACCGCAACCGGCCTGACCGCCCACTTCACCGCCCACAACGAGGTGCTGGGCCTCACGCCCGACTCGCGCGTGCTGAGCCTCTCCCCGTTCCACTTCGACGTGTCCCTCCTGGACACCCTGCTCCCCCTGTCCGTGGGGGCCTTCGTCCACCAGTTCCGCGGCCTCACGGCCGGCGCCGTCCTGCGCTCCACCCTCGCGCGGCAGCGCATCACCCACCTCGTCGCCGTCACCATGCTGCTCGGCCTCGTCACCGACGACGGACGGCACCTCGACCGGGGGAGACTTCCCGACCTGGCCGTGGTGATGACGGGGGCCCAGGTCTGCCCGGCGCACCTCCTGCGCGCCTGGACCCGAGGACTCCCCGGACTACGTCTCGTACAGGCCTTCGGCCCGCCGGAGGCCACCATCTTCGGCCTCACCCACACCGTCCGCGCACAGGACGTCGAGGACACCGGGGCCGACGGCAGCGCGGCGCCCTGCCCGGTCGGCCGGCCCCTGCGGGGCACCCGCGCGAAGCTCGTGCGGGACGGGGCCGAGGTCCACGGACCCGGCGCGGAGGGCGAGCTCTGGATCGGCGGCCCCCAGGTCATGCGCGGCTACTTCGACCAGCCCGAGGAGACCGCCCGGCTGGTCGTCGAGGCCGACGGCACCCGCTGGTTCCGCACCGGGGACGTCTGCGCGTACGACGCCGACGGCGTCCTCGTGCTGCGCCGCCACGCCGACGACCGGATCACCTGGCTGGCGGGCCGCCGCACCCACCTCCACGAGATCGAGCGGGCCGCCCTGAGCTGCCCCGGCGTCGAGCGGGCGACCGCCGCCGTCGTCCGGCGCTCCGGCCGCGACGTCGTCGCCCTCGTCGTCGCCGTGAAGGAGCGGCGCAGGCTCCACGACGTCACCGAGCACCTGCGCGGACTCCTGCCCGCCGCGCTGCGCCCGGCCGTGCTCGTCCGGACCGCACCGGGCCGGGAACCGGACCCGGAGCGGCTGATCCAGGGGCTCACCACGGCGGAACTGAGCCCGTCCTCCCCGTACCACGACATGTCGGCCGATGGCGTCGTCGAGCCCTTCGACGACGCCGACAAGGAGGAGATATGACCACAGCGGTGAACGACCCGGTCAAGGAGAAGGTCGCCGCCTACCTGGAGACGGCGCTGGGCAAACCGGTGGACCTCGCCCCGCTCCCCGACGCCACCCCGCTCAACACCCTGGGCCTGGACTCCCTGCTCACCATCAGCGTCCTCGTCACCCTCCTGGAGGACGCCGGCGTCGACCTGGGCGAGCACGCGGACTCCCTCGTCACCCCCAGCACCCTCGGCGACCTGTACGCGATCGCCGGCCGGTTCCTGGGCGGCCCGGAGGAGCGGCCCGCCGCCGAGACCGCCGCCGCCGAGCCCCGCGAGCAGAACGACCAACTCGCCTACTACCAGGCCAAGCTGGCGTACGAGATCGACTCGGCGGACCTCCGCGACGCCCTCGCGGCCGGCCAGGACCTGGTCGTCGTCGACGGGCGGAGCGACGAGTCGTACGCGGCGGAGCACATCCCCGGCGCGGTGAGCATCCCGCACCGGTCGATCTCCCAGGACTCGCTGGCCGGGCTCTCCCGGGCGCCGCTGTACGTGACGTACTGCGACGGGATCGGCTGCAACGCCTCCACGAAGACGGCGATCAAGCTGGCGACGGCGGGCTTCCGGGTGAAGGAGCTGATCGGCGGCCTCGACTGGTGGAAGCGGGACGGCCACCCGACGGAGGGCCACGCCGCCCCGGAGCACACCCACCACGCCGGCTGCGGGTGCTGACCGCCGCCGGCCCGGAGCCGACCGGCACGACCGTCCGTCCGTCCCTTCCAGAACCGGGGAGCCGACCCGTGAGCACCGAGGAGCACGACGACAGGCCGCTGGACGTGGCGGTGGTGGGCGGCAGCCTCGCCGGCTGCGCCACCGCCGTCCACTTCGCCACCATGGGGTACCGGGTGGCGGTCTTCGAGAAGCGGGCGACGCCCGAGGAGTACCACAAGCAGCTCTGCACCCACTTCGTGCAGCCGCACACGGTGCCGCTGCTCAACGCCCTCGGGCTCGCCCATCTCCGCGAGCCGTCCTGGTCGGTGGCGACCAAGGCCGTGTTCGTGACGCCCGGGGGCGTGGTCGAGACGCCGGGCACCGGATACGACCCCGAGCAGCCGGATTCGTACGCGCTCAACCTGGAACGGCGGGTGCTCGACCCGGCGATCCGGGAGTCGGCGCGACGGCACGGCGTCCGGTTCACCGAGGCCACCTCGGTGGAGGGCGTCGAGGAGGACGCCGACGGCCTGACCGTCGTGCGCACGCGGGGCGGGGCCGGTGAGCGGCGGTACCGGGCCCGGCTCGTGGTGGCGGCGGACGGGCGGCGCTCCCGGCTGGCCGGGCTGCTCGGCAACGAGGCCGAGAGCCGTCCCAACGAACGCGCCGCGCTCTTCGGCTACTTCAGGGGGATCGAGGCACCGGCGGACAACCGCTCGGTCTTCGTGATGAACGAGCAGGACCTGGCGTGCAGTTACCCGCTCGTCGACGGCAGGACCGAGCTGGTGCTCTTCGCGGACAAGGCGCGGGTCGAGGGGTGGCGGGGCGGCTCCGAGGGCCGGATGCAGGAGTTCCTGAAGTACTTCGACGGGCTGGCGGAGGCGCCTTCGGTGGCCGACGCGGTCCCGGAGGGGCCGCTGCTCGGCTACAACGACTATCCGAGCCTCATCCGGCGGCCGGTGGCCGGCTCCGTGCCGTTCGTCGGCGACGCGGCCCTGTCGCTGGACGCGATGAGCGGCGTCGGCTGCGGATTCGCCCTCCTCACCGCGCAGTTGCTGGCCGACTCGTTCGCCGGCCGCGACCTGGACGCGGCCGGGGTCCGCGACGGACTCGACGCCTACCGGCAGGCGTTCGAGAAGAACCTGCTGCCGCACGCCGAGGGGATCTGCGGGGACTCGCTCGTCGGGAAGGACGAGGCCACCCGCAAGCGGATGTTCGAGGCCATCTGCGCGGACCCGGAACTCGCCACGAAGTACCTGGCCCTGACCGGGCGCATGATCATGCCGGCCGAGTTCCAGCGGGCCTTCATGCGCGGTCTGATGGCCCGCGGTTCGGGTGCGCGGAAGTAGCGCCCGCCGATCCCCGTCCCTCACCCCCCACCACCGGGACATCCACCGGAAACCCACCAGGGAAGGACACCGACCGATGCCGCGTGTCGCGTTCACGACGTTCGCGATCCTGAAGAAGCCGTACGGGAACCCCGAGGTCCAGGAGTTCGACGACCTGACGCCGCCGACCTTCGAGGAGGCGGAACGCAGCCCCGGCTTCATCGCCCGGGCCAAGGAGGACCCCGGCCAGAGCCATCTCACCAACTTCCAGCGGGACTGGGGGGCGTGGGGCAAGTTCGAGGTGCCCCGCTTCTACACCGGCGGCCGGACCGACGACACCGACAGCCGGGCCTCCACCCTCTCCCTCTGGACCGACCTGGACTCCGTCCTCGGCTTCGTCTACGCGGGACTGCACCGCTCCACGCTGAGCCGGCGGCACGAGTGGTTCCTGAAGCCGCAGTGGCCCTCGTACGCGGCCTGGTGGGTCTCCGACGACACCGTCCCCACCTGGGCGGACGCCTGCGCCCGCCTGGAGCACCTGCACGACCACGGGCCCTCGCCGTTCGCGTTCTCCTTCCGCTCGCCGTTCGACGCCGACGGCGCCCCGGCGCGGCTGCGCGGCGCCGCCGAGCGACGCGGCTCCTGACGCCGCCCCGCCCGTCCCTTCCCACTCCACCAGGGGGTCCCCTTGATCACGCGCGCCTTCGACCGGTCGGCGATGAGCTGGTCGTACGAGATGAACCTGCAACCCATGCTGTCCGCGACCGACATCGAGGGGCTGCCGTTCGGCTCCGTCTTCGGCAGCGTCCCCGCGCACACCGTCTCGAAGCGCCACGCCCACCAGGACGGCGAGATGTTCATCGTCCTGGCCGGCAGGGCGGTCGTCGTGCTCGGCGACGAGGAGCGCGAGCTGGGGCCGGGAAGCGTCTGCTACCTGTCGCCGTTCGGCTTCCACGAGATCCGCAACGACCACGACGAGCCGTTCGACCTGGTCTCGGTGTACTGGGAGCACATCCCGAGCGCCGTCGCCGTCCTGGACAAGGCTCCCCCGCGCGACCGGCTCGCCGACCGCACCCTGGTGTTCTGCCCGCCGCCCACGCCCAACGGCGGACTCCACCTGGGCCACCTCGCGGGCCCGTACGTCCGCGCCGACCTGCTGGTGCGCGCGCTGCGCAGCACGGGCCGCGACGCCCGGTACGTCACGGGCACCGACGACCACCAGTCGTACGTGGCCGCCGCCGCCCGCCTGAACGGGACGACCCCGGCGGCCGTGGCCACCGCCGAGGGCGACGCCATCGTGGCGACCCTGCGCGCGGCCGGCATCGGCGTCGACCGGCTCACCCGGCCCGCCGGGGACCCGGGGCACGCCGACCGGATCCGGGCGCTGCTCGACCGGGTCGCCGCGTCGCCCGCGGTGCGGGAGGAGGAGCGGCCGACCGCGTACTGCCCGAGCTGCGACCTGTCGCTCCACCAGGCGTTCGCCCGCGGGGCCTGCGCGCACTGCGCGGCCGCCAGCGACGGGGAGATCTGCGAGGCGTGCGGGCGGCCCAACGAGGCCCGGGAGCTGACCGGTGTCCGGTGCCGGATCTGCGGCACGGCGGCCGTCACCCGCCCGGAGCGGGCGCTCTGGCTCGATCTGAACGCCTACGCGGACGAGCTGCGGGAGTACCTGCGGGTGACGGCCGCCGCCCCCGACCTGCGGATCCTGGTCGAGCGGCTGCTCGACGAGGGGCTCCCGCCCTACCGGCTCGCCCGGACCGCCGAGTGGGGCGTCGACCTCGGCGAGGGCCGGGCGCTCGACGCCTGGGCGGACCTCGCCCTCACCTTCCTCGACGCGGCCGCGGCCGAGGCCGAGCAGGGCGGGCCGGCCCGGATCGCGCTCTTCCTCGGCTACGACAACAGCTTCTACTACGCGGTGCTGCTGCCGGTGCTGGCCTTCGCGGCCGGGCTCGGCGAGCACCTCCCGGCGGCGTTCGTCACCAACCAGTTCCTGCACCTGGGCGACGAGAAGTTCTCCACCAGCCGGGGCCACGCCGTCTGGGCCGACGACGCGCTCGCCGCGTCGGGACCGGACGCGGTGCGGCTCGCGCTGCTGCGGGACGCCCCGGAGGGCCGCGTCACCCGGATCACCGAGGAGCGCGCCGGCCGGCTGACCGAGGACCCGCTGTACCTCGCGGCGCACGCCTGGCTCGACGGCTTCGCGGAGCTGGACGCCAAGGGCGACGGCGTGGTGCCGGGGACGGGCGCCTGGACGGACGCGCACCGCGAGTTCTACCGGTACCTGAACCTGGCGACCCGTCAACTCGACGGCCTGGTCCTGCCGGAGGCGTTCAGCGCGCGCGGCTACGTCGAGCTGCTGGAATCCTTCGTGGGGCGCTGCGCCGAGTTCCGGGCGACGGAGCGGGTGGCCCGGCAGGTCCCGTCCCTCGCGGAGGAGGCCCGGACCAGCCTGGCGCTGGAGTACCTGGCGGCCAAGGTGTTCGCCGCGCTGGCCTGGCCGGTCACGCCGGGGCTCGCCGAGCGGGTCTGGGCGTGGCTGGGCCTGCCGGGCGAGCCGGTCCGCGAGGCCGACTGGTCCTTCCTGCCCTCCGGCACCCGGTGCGCGGCGCCCGCGCCCGCCCGCGCGGCGGCGGCCGTCCCCGCCGCGAGCGGGCGATCGTGAGCGACGCCGACCCGACCGGTCCCGCCGGCCGCGGGGAGCTTCCCGCCGTGGCGGACGTCGTGGTGGTGGGCGCCGGGATCACCGGCGCCGCCGTCGCGCACCACCTGGCCCGCCGGGGCGCGACCGTCGTCGTCCTGGAGCAGGCGCCCCGCCCGGGCGCCGCCGGGGCGACCGGCTCCTCCGGCGGCATGGTCCGCGCCTACGACCCCGATCCGGCGATCGCCCCGCTGGCCGTGGCCGGTCTGGCCGCCTACCGGGACCCGGGGCGCTGGGCGTCGGGGCGGGCCCCGCTGCGTACGGTCGGCGCGGTGACCGTCGCCGACCCCGGCCGGGAGGCCGCCCTGCGGGCGGCCGCGGAGCGGATCAACGCGGCCCTCGGCACCTCGGCGCACGTGGTGGCGGGGCCCGCCGAGGCGGCGGGCGTCGGCCTGGCCGGCGGGATCGCGCTGGTCGAGCCGGAGGCCGGCTGGGTCGCCCCGGCGGAGGTCACGGCGGACTGGCTGGAGCAGGCGCGCGCCGACGGCGCCGTCGTCCGCTGCGGGCTGCCGGTGCGGGCCGTGGAGGCGCGCGGCGGTCGCCCGGCGGTGGTCACCGGCGCGGGCACGGTCCTGGCCGGGGCCGTCGTGTCGGCGGTCGGGCCGTGGGCGGCCGACCCGGCGCCCGGGCTGCGGCCGGCCGCGCCGGTCCGCTCCCGGTCGATCCAGGTCGGGGTGGTCGGGCGCGGCCCGGACGTGCCGGCCCACGCGACCTTCGTCGACCTGCGGACCGGTCTGTACGCCAAGCCGATCGGCGCGGACCGGACGCTGATCGGCATGCCGCACCTCGTCTGGGACGCGCCGGTCGGCGCGCCGCCGGACCCCGGGCACGCGCGGGCGACCGTCGCCGCGCTCACCGCCCACTTCCCGTGGCTCGCGTCGGCGCCGTACCTCGACACGATCCGCGCGGCCGACGCCTATGGCGCACCGGACGGCGACGGCCCGGCGTCCGGGCTGCTCACGGGGACCTGCGTGCCGCGCGTCTGGGCGGTCCGGGGCTGGAACGGCGGTGGCGTCAAGACGGCGCCGGAGGCCGGCCGCCGCATCGCCGACGCGGTCCTGACCGGCGCCTGACCCGGCGTCCGTCCCGACGCGCCGCCACCCGGCGCACCCCGCTGCACGACTCCTATCCGTTCTCGTCAAGGGGGAACTGTGATCCGCTGCCACGACGTGCTCGGCATCGGCTTCGGGCCGGCCAACCTGGCCCTGGCCATCGCTCTGGAAGAAGAGGGGCACGACCTGGACATCCGCTTCCTGGAGGCCCGTCCGGGGCCGTCCTGGCAGAGCGCGATGATGCTCGACGGCTCGGACATCCAGAACCACCCGGTGCGCGACCTGGTGTCGCTGCGCAATCCGCGCAGCCGGTACTCCTTCATCAACTACCTCTTCGAGAACGGGCGGTTGCTCGACCACCTCAACCTCCCGATGGAGTTCCCGCTGCGCAAGGAGTACGCGCAGTACGTGACCTGGGCGGCGGGCCACTTCGACCGGCTCGTCGACTACGACACCCACGTCACCGGCGTCACGCTCGGCCGGGACGCCGAGGGCGGGCCCCGCTACACGGTCACGACCTCCGCCGGGGAGACGCTCCGGGCGCGGGCCCTGGTCGTCGGCACCGGGCGCGCCCCGTACGTCCCGGAGCCCTTCGACGCGGTCGACTCGCCGCGCGTCTTCCATCTGACGCGGTACCTGCCGGCCCTGCGGGAGCTGGAGGAGGCGGGGGTGGTGCCGCGCCGGGTGACCGTGGTCGGCGGCAGCCAGAGCGCGGTGGAGCTGACCCTGGACCTGGCCCGGCGCTATCCGCGGGCCGAAGTGACCACGCTCGTGAGGTCGCTGACGCTCCGTGAGAAGGACACCAGCCCGTTCAGCGAGGAGGGGTACTTCCCCGGCTTCACCGACTACTACTACGGGGCCTCGCGGGAGCGGAAGGACGCCATCGACCGGTTCATGCGGCTGACGAACTACTCGTCCGCCGACGGCGACGTGCTGCGCGAGCTGTACCGGCTGATCTACGAGCAGCGGCTCGACGGCGAGCAGCGGGTGTTCGTCAGCGGCAGCCGCCAGGTGCGGTCCCTGGAGGTGGGCGAGGACGGCGTCCGGATGAGCGTGGACGAGCTGAACACCGGAGAGTCCGAGGTGCACGAGGCGGACTTCGTCGTGCTCGCCACCGGGTTCCGCGACCTCGGCCCGGCCGCCCACCAGGAGCGGGTCCCGGCGCTGATGCGCGGGGTGGCGGAGGAGTTCGCCTTCGACGCCCACGGCCATCTGGCGGTCGGGCAGGACTACGAGGTGCGGCCGGTGGAGCCGGGGACGCCGCCGCTCTTCCTGAACGGCCTGTGCGAGTCCAGCCACGGCATCGGCGACGCCGGTTCGTTCAGCCTGCTGTCGCTGCGGGCCAAGGTCATCGCGGAGAGCCTCCGGAAGCGCCTCCCGTGACGGAGCCTCCGGACGCCCCGGGGACGGCGACCGGCGACCGGGCGGCGGCGACGCGGCCCGGGCGGGCGATCGCCGGCCGGGTGGCCGGCGGGGTGCTCGGTGCCGGGCTGCTGGTCATGCCGCCGGTCGTCACGGCCCTGGCGGGCGGGGCCGGTCTCCTCGTCTGGGCGGCGCACGTCCTGCTGGGCGGCGCGGTGGCCCTGGTGCTGGCCGAGCTGGTCCGTGCGCGGCTCGGCCCGGTCTCCCTCGCGGGGGCGGTGGGGGCGCTGCTCGGCACCTGGGCGGAGCGGACGGTGGACGGCGTCTTCGCCGTCGCCTTCACCGCCGGGCAGGCCGCGATCGCCTGGTTCGCCGCGACCGCGCTGCTGACCGCCGCCGACGGTGCGCCGCCGGCGGCGGGGGCGGACGGGCTGCCGCTCGCCCTCGGGGTGCTCGCCGTGGGCGTGGCAGGGGCGCTCGCCCCGTCGGCGCCGCCGGCGGCGCGGCTGCGGTGGCGTCCGTGGGCGGCCGGGGTCCTGGCGCTGGCGTGCGCCGTCTGGTTCTGGCCGGCCGATCCGGGTCCGGGGACGGCACTGGCGCCGTCCGGGTTCTCGGAGCCGGGCGCGCTGTGGCTGGCGCTCGCGGCGCTGTTCTTCGCCGGGGTCGGCTGGGAGGCCGTCACCGGGGCAGTCCCGGCGGTCGGGGCCGGGCCGCGGCGCACGGCCGCCGGTGTGCTCCTGGGGGCGGCGTGCGTGGCGGTCGCCTGTCTGGGTCTGGCGGCGGTCCAGGGGCGGGGCGCCGGTGCCCCGGTCGCGGCGCCGGCGCGCTGGGCGCTCGCCGTGGCCACGGCCGTCGTCCTGACCTCGTACGTCCTCACCAACGTCCGCACGGCCGCCCGGATCGCGGCGCGGCTGCGCCCCGGCGGGGCCGCCGGCCGGAAGCCCGCCCCGCCACTGGTCCTGGCCGTCGGCGCGGCGTGCTGCGCCTTCGCCTGGGCGGGGGCGCGGGACGGCGGCGTACCCCTGCTGCTGCTCGGCCCCGCCGCCGCGGCGCTGGTCGGGTACGCGCTGGGCGCCGTCGCGGCCGTACGTCACGGCGGGCCGCTGCTGCGGTCCGCCGGGGCGCTGCTGCTGGCCGTGCTCGTGGGCCTGGCGGTGCTCGCCGTTCCGTTCCTGTCCGGTGCCTGAGCGGGCCGGGCCGTTCCTCCGTACCTTTCCACCCCCCTCTCCGAGGAGACCCCTCATGAACGCCTCCCGCCTCGAATCCGAGGTCCGCAGTTACAGCCGGAACTGGCCCGTGGTCTTCGACCGGGCGCGCGGCAGCCGGCTCACCGACCGTGACGGCCGCGTCTATCTGGACTTCTTCGCGGGCGCGAGCGCCCTCAACTACGGCCACAACCATCCCGTGTTGAAGCGGGCGCTGCTCGACTACCTGGAGCGGGACGGGATCACGCACAGCCTGGACATGCTGACGGAGGCGAAGGAGGACTTCCTCCGCGAGTTCGGGGCGCGGGTGCTGGGTCCCCGACGGCTCGACTACCGGGTGCAGTTCCCCGGCCCGACCGGCACCAACAGCGTGGAGGCCGCGCTGAAGCTGGCCCGGAAGGTGACGGGGCGGCACACGGTCGTCGCCTTCACCGGCGCCTTCCACGGCATGTCGCTGGGCTCGCTCGCGGTCACCGGGAACGCGTCCAAGCGCGGCGGTGCCGGGGTGCCGCTCGGGCACACCTGGCGGCTGCCGTACGACGGCTTCGCCGGGGGCGAGGTGTCCGGTCTGAAGCTGCTGGACAGCATGCTCGACGACCGCAGCAGCGGCCTGGACCTGCCGGCCGCCGTCATCGTGGAGACGGTGCAGGGCGAGGGCGGCGTGAACCCGGCCGGGCACACGTGGCTGGCGGACCTGGCGGAGCTGTGCGACCGGCGGGGCATCCTGCTGGTCGTGGACGACATCCAGATGGGCTGCGGGCGGACCGGGCCGTTCTTCAGCTTCGAGGCCGCCGGGATCACCCCGGACATCGTGTGCCTCTCCAAGTCGCTGAGCGGGTACGGGCTGCCGATGGCGCTGACGCTCTTCCGCACGGAGCTGGACGTCTGGCAGCCGGGCGAGCACAACGGCACCTTCCGCGGCAACAACCCGGCCTTCGTGACGGCGGCGGCGGCGCTGCGGGAGTTCTGGGCGGACAGCGCGCTGGAGAAGCAGACCGAGGTGCGGGGCGCGCTCTTCGAGGAGCGGCTCGGCGACCTCGCCGGGAGGTACCCGGCGCACGTGTCCGCCCGGCGCGGGCGCGGCCTGGCGTGGGGCCTGGCCTTCCGGGAGTCGGACGCGGCCCGGCGGGTCGCCGAGGCGGCGTTCGCCCGCGGTCTGCTCGTGGAGACCTCGGGCTCCGACGACGAGGTGGTGAAGCTGCTGCCGCCACTCACCGCCACCGACGAGGAACTGGCCGAGGGCCTCGGCGTCCTGGCGGAGTCGGTGGCCGCGACCGTGGGCGGCTGAGCCTCCCGGCCGGTGCCGTCACGGCGCCACGGCCGCGACCGCCTCGCCGTCGGGGGCGCGGCCGGGCACGGCCTCGCCGGCCGGGCCGCGTTCGGTGAACCAGTGGGTGCGGACGGCGTCCGTGGGCCGCTGGTCGCCGAGCGCGTCCAGGCCCCAGAGCGCCAGGGCCTGGACGACCGGGCGCAGTTCGGCGCCGCGGGGGGTGAGCTGGTAGACGGTCGCGTTGGCGGGCCGTTCCAGGCGGCGGCGCTCGACCAGCTCCTCGCCCTCCAGCTGCTTGAGCCGGCTGGCGAGGATGTCGGTGGAGACGCCCGGGAGGTCGGCGTGGAGGTCGGTGTACCGCCGCGGGCCGTTCAGGAGCTCCCGGACGATCAGCAGACTCCAGCGCTCCCCCACCGCGTCCAGGGCTCGGGCGACGGCGCAGTACTGGTCGTAGCTTCGGCGTGGCATGGTGGCCAGCATAGCCAAAAGGTTGGACTTTCCAAGTGGGTACTTGGTAGAACGAAGCAGCCACAGCGGCGCGGATGACGGTGACAGTGACGGTCGGGAGGCCGCAGATGACGTTTCGACAGTCCAGCAAGTTGAAGGACGTGTGCTACGAGATCCGTGGCCCGGTCGTCGACCAGGCCAACGCCCTCGAGGAGGCGGGTCACAGCGTCCTGCGGCTGAACACGGGCAATCCGGCGCCGTTCGGCTTCGAGGTGCCGGAGGAGATCCTCCAGGACATCATCCGCAACCTGCCCAACGCGCACGGCTACAGCGACTCCCGCGGCATCCTGCCGGCCCGGCGCGCGGTGATGCAGTACTACCAGCAGCGCGGCGTCACGGGCGTGACCGTCGACGACGTCTACCTGGGCAACGGCGCCTCCGAGCTGATCCAGATGGCCGTGCAGGCGCTGGTCGACGACGGCGACGAGGTCCTGGTGCCGATGCCCGACTACCCGCTGTGGACCGCGGTGGTGCGGTTCGCCGGCGGCCGGCCCGTGCACTACCTGTGCGACGAGGAGGCGGACTGGTTCCCCGACCTCGACGACATCGCGTCGAAGATCACCGACCGCACCAAGGCCATCGTCGTCATCAACCCCAACAACCCGACGGGCGCGGTCTATTCGAAGGAGCTCCTGGACGGCATCCTCGACCTCGCCCGCCGCCACGGCCTGATGGTGCTGGCCGACGAGATCTACGACAAGATCCTCTACGACGACGCCGAGCACCACTGCCTGGCCGCGCTGAGCGACGACGTGCTGACCCTCACCTTCAACGGCCTCTCCAAGTCCTACCGGGTGGCCGGCTTCCGCAGCGGCTGGCTGGTCGTGTCCGGCCCCAAGGGGCAGGCCACGGACTACCTGGAGGGCCTGACCATGCTGGCCGGCATGCGCCTGTGCCCCAACGTGCCGGCACAGTACGCCGTCCAGGCCGCGCTCGGCGGCCATCAGTCGATCCACGACCTGACGCTGCCGAACGGCCGGCTCACCGAGCAGCGCGACGTGGCCTGGCGGGCGCTGAACGAGATCCCGGGCGTGAGCTGCGTCAAGCCCAAGGGCGCCCTGTACGCCTTCGCCAAGCTCGACCCGGCGGTGCACAAGATCGTCGACGACGAGCGGCTCGTCCTCGACCTGCTGCTGCGCGAGAAGATCCACATCGTCCAGGGCACCGGCTTCAACTGGCCCCGCCCGGACCACTTCCGCTTCGTCACGCTGCCGCGCGCCGACGACCTGGAGACCGCGATCAGCCGCATCGGCCGCTTCCTCTCCACCTACCGCCAGTAGTCCCCGACGTGGCCACCGAACGCGGATTTCCGGCCAATCCCGCGTACGGGTCCACGAATTGACGTATCGACAGACCGAGCGCCAGACGGCCGGGCAAGCTGGATCTTCCACGACCGTGCATCCGCATCCACCGGAGGAGCTCCGTTGAACCGTCAGAGCCAACGCCCGCCCGCCGTGATCGTCATGAGCGACCTGGCGGCCCTCGCCCGCCAGCACCGCCTGATCACCGACATCGCGGAGCGCGGGCTGGCGCCGCTGGTCGTCGTCGGCCCCACCACCGACCTGGCGAAGCTGACCGGACACATCGAGGACCCGGCCCACCCGCTGTCGCGGATCCGGGCCGTCCGCCAGTTCCCGGACGCCGTGATCGCCGGTGTCCTGGCGTCCGTGCAGGACTGGATCGCCGACTACGACATCCGCGGGGTGATCTGCAGCGGCGAGGTCTTCGTCGACCCGTGCGGCGTGCTCTCCGACGCGCTCGGCCTGCCGGGCCCGGGCGCCTGGGCGGCCCGGGTCTGCCGCGACAAGGTCATGCAGCGCGTCGTCCTGCGCGACCACGGCCCCGGCTGGCGGGCCTTCGCCCCCCACCAGCGGGAGTCCGCGGCCGCCGACGCGTACCCCGCCGTCGTCAAGCCGGCCGGCCGGATGTTCAGCTCGGGCGTCGTCCGGGTCGAGAACGACGAGGAGCTGCGGGCCGCGCTCACCGCCTACGAGCCGGACGAGACGATCCTCGTCGAGGAGCTGGTCACCGGTCCCGAGTTCTCCGTCGAGGCCCTCGTCCACCGCGGCGAACTCCTGTGGAGCGGCGTCACCGCCAAGCTCACCAACGAGGACGACAGCCGCTTCTTCACCGAGATCGGCCACACCAGCCCCGCGGACCTGCCGCTCGCCCACTCGGACGCGCTCGTCGCCGCCAACGCCGCGATCCTCAAGGCGCTGCGCTTCGACAGCGGCATCACCCACGCCGAGTTCCGGCTGCGCGACGGCCAGCCCGTCCTCATGGAGATCGCCGCCCGGCTCCCCGGCGACGCCATCACCATGATGTGGCACCTCGCCACCGGCCGCCCCATCGAGCCGGCCATCGTCGACCTCGCCCTCGGCGTGCGCCCCGACTACCCGACGCCCACCCGCCGGGCCGTGCAGCGCTTCGTCGAGCACACCCCCGGCCGGCTGACGGACGTCCGCTACGAGGGCGAGCCGGTCTCCTGGATCGCCGACGACGCCGTCTGGCCCCTCGTCGAGGCCACCACCCCCGACGCGCCCGCCCGCTGCGCCTCGGTCATGGTCGGCCTCCCCCGCGGCTCCCGCCTCGGCGCCCTCCACGACTCGTCCGGCCGCTCGGCCTACGTCGTCGCGGACCTGCCCTGGGACGCCGACCCGGTCACGGCGGTCCGCGCCTACACGGACCGCGTCGAGCTGACCATCGAGGCCGACCCGGCCTGACCCGCCCCCGGCCCCCCCCCCCCCCGGGGGGGCCCGCCCCCCCCCCCCCCCCCGCCCCGCCCCGCCCCGGGCGCGCCCCCCGCCGCCGCCCCGCCCCCCGGGGGC
>NZ_JBHYKM010000119.1:0-537 GCF_042741435.1 Streptomyces sp. NPDC058955
CGCACAAGTTGTGCGGGAGCAACGGGGCGCTTCTTTGCGTTTGCGGGAGGATGAGCGGATCCACATCGCCGACCGGCTGCGGGAGAAGGCGAGCGTCCGGACGATCGTGGAGCGGTCCACCCGGTTCACGATGCTCGTGCACCTGCCCGACGGACACCGGGCCGAGCAGTTCCAGCGGTCGCTGACCGACACCATGCTCGCGCTTCCGCCGCATCTGCGGCGGTCCCTGACCTGGGACCAAGGCAACGAGATGGCCGGGCACGCGGCTTTCACCGAGGCCACGGGGATACCCGTCTACTTCTGCGAACCCGGCAGTCCCTGGCAGCGCGGCTCGAACGAGAACACCAACGGCCTGCTACGCCAGTACTTCCCGAAGGGCACCGACCTGTCCCGCCACACCTGAGCGCACCTGGCCGCCGTTGCCGCAGAAGTGAACCAGCGCCCCCGCAAGTGCCCCGGGGCGGGGGCACCCCCCCACCGCCCGGGAGGCCGCGGCGACCCCCGCCGCACACAAAACAACAACTAGACCCGGGGAGT
>NZ_JBHYKM010000119.1:547-3823 GCF_042741435.1 Streptomyces sp. NPDC058955
ATATACACCCCCCCCCCCCCTCCGCCGCGGGGGTCCACACCCCCCCCCCCCGCGTCTTGCGCGCGCTTCTCAGCGCGGAACCAACATGACCATCTGGGTCAGCCGTTGATGGGAGTGGTCAGAGTCGGGGTGCTGACCACCTTCGCGCAGATGGCGTAGACCCGCAGCTTGCCCGAGTTGGTCTTGTCCATGTTCGTCGCGAAGGCCCACCAGCGCTCTCCGCTGAGCGGCTGGGTCGCGGACAGCTGGTACCGGTCGGAGTGCGAGTTGCCCGCGACCACGGTGGCTCCACCGCCGGTCCGGGTTTCTCCGGGCGGGCACTGGGCGACAGCCGCGGCAGTGCCGGGGTACTCGCCGGATGCCACGGGGATCGTCACCTCGTTCTCCACGACGCGCACGATGTCGTCGGCCTGCGCCAGCGCGGCCGAACCCAACACCATCGCCATGGCAGCGGCGCCTACGAGAGACTTCTTCAACACTGGATGTCCATTTCGCTCGACCAGCAGGGGAGAGCCCTCACGAAGAGAGGGCTCTCCCCTGATCTATCGCTGCGACAGAGCGCATCTTCGAACGACATCTCGAAGCACGCTCACCTGGCGCAACAGTTGCACTCAGTCGGCCGAGTCGCCCTATGCTGCCGTCAACAGGCAGCATTGATCTTGTGTTGCGACGACCGCTGGAATCCGCAACCTTCCGCGGCGGGGGCGCGCCCTTCGCCGTGCCGCCGGTCCGGTCAGACCGGCAGACGCGTCAGCAGGCCCGCGAAGTCCGTCGACGGCGGCAGGGTGCCGAAGGCGAGGCCCTGGTCGCCGGAGAGCCGGGACGCGCAGAACGCGTCGGCGACCGCGGCCGGCGCGTGCCGCACGAGCAGCGAGCCCTGGAGGACGAGCGCGGCCCGCTCGGCGATCCGGCGGGCGCGCAGCGGCGCGTCCTCGGTGAGCCGCAGCTCGCCCCGCAGCTCCGCCCAGGCCGCGTCGAGCCGCCGGTCGGCGCCGGCCGCCGCCTCGATCTCCGTGCGGAACGCCTCCAGGGCCTCCGGCTCGCGGGCCAGGGCGCGCAGCAGGTCGAGGGCGCTGACGTTGCCGGAGCCCTCCCAGATGCTGTTGAGCGGGGCCTCGCGGTAGAGCCGGGGCATGCCCGACGCCTCGTCGTAACCGTTGCCGCCCAGGCATTCCAGCGCCTCGGCGACCGCGGCGGGCTGCCGCTTGCACACCCAGTACTTGCCGACGGCGGTGGCCAGCCGCAGGAAGGCGCGCTCGCGCTCGTCGCCGAGCCGGGCGCGGTCGGCGGCGCCGGCCAGCCGCAGGCCCAGGGTGGTGGCGGCCTCCGACTCCAGGGCCAGGTCGGCGAGGACGTTCCGCATCAGCGGCTGGTCGACCAGGGTGGCGCCGAACACCGAACGGTGGCGGGCGTGGTGGGCGGCCTGGGCGAGTGCGCCGCGGATGCCGGCGGCGGAGCCGAGCACACAGTCCAGACGGGTCATCGTCACCATGTCGATGATGGTCCGCACGCCCTTGCCCTCGGCGCCGACCAGCCAGGCGACCGTGTCGTCGAACTCGGGCTCGCTGCTGGCGTTGGAGCGGTTGCCGAGCTTGTCCTTGAGCCGCTGGATGCGGAAGGTGTTGCGGCTTCCGTCGGGCAGGACGCGCGGCACGAGGAAGCAGGACAGGCCGCCGGGCGCCTGCGCGAGGACCAGGAAGAGGTCGTTCATCGGCGCGCTGGTGAACCACTTGTGGCCGCGCAACCGCCAGGTGCCGTCCGGGAGTTCGGTGGCGGTGGTGGTGTTGGCGCGGACGTCGCTGCCGCCCTGCTTCTCCGTCATGCCCATCCCGGCGAGCAGCCCGCTCTTGCCGGTCGGGGTGCGCAGCCCGGGGTCGTACGAGCGGCTGGTGAGCAGCGGTACGTACGTCTTGGCGAGGTCGGGGGAGTGGCGCAGGGCCGGGACCACCGCGTACGTCATCGAGACCGGGCACAGGTGGCCCGGCTCCAGCATGGTGACCAGCATGAAGCCGCCGGCCCGGGCCACGTGGGCGCCGGGCCGCTCGTCGGCCCAGGCGGCGCCCGCGAGGCCCGCGCCCACCGACAGGTCCATCAGCCGGTGATAGGCGGGGTGGAAGTCGACCTCGTCGATCCGGTTGCCGTACCGGTCGTGGGTGCGCAGCTCGGGCTCGTGGCGGTTGGCCTGGTCCGCCCAGCGCTGGGCCTCCTCGCCGCCGGTGATCCGGCCGAGGCGGTGCAGCTCCTCCAGGTGCCGGCCGGCGCCCTCCCGCTCGACCCCTTCGAGCAGCACCGGGTCGGCGGCGGCGTCGTGGCCGGTCAGCGGCGGGGTCTGGTTGGTGACGGCGTGGGTCACGGCGGTGGGACGGCTGCGGGGCGTGGCGTCGGTGGTCACGGTGGCTGCTCCCTGGGGCGGTCGGAACGGGCGGACGGACGGACGGGCGGCGGACGGAACGGACGGGCGTGCGGGCGGGCGAGGGCGTACGGCGGAGAGGGCGTACCGCGGCGGGCTACCGCGCGGGGGCGGCGCCCGCGCAGCGCAGGGCCATGGCGGTGAGCTCGGCGAGGAGGGTCTCGGTGGTGGTCGCCCCCGGGGTGCCCAGCGGGTCGACCAGGACCTCGCCGATCGCGCCGGTGAGCGCGGCGGCGGTGAGTTCGCCGTTCTGCTCGGGCAGCACCCCGTCGGCGATGCCCTCGCGGACCACCGCGGCGAAGAGCGCGCGGTAGCGGCGCCGGAAGTCGAGCCGCTCGGCGCCGACGGCCGGTTCGGCCGGGGCGGCGAGCAGGGCGTAGGCGAGTCCGCGGTTCTCCAGGGCCCGGCGCGCGAAGACCTGGATGCCGCGGCTCAGCCGCTCGACCGGGTCGCCGGGGGTGGCCAGCACCTCGCCGAGCACCTCCACCTCACGTCCGGCGGCGCGCCGGAAGACCTCGACGGCGAGCGCCGCCTTGGACGGGAAGTGCTGGTAGACGGAGCCGGCCGCGATCCCGGCCGCGTCGGCGACCGCGGTCACGGACGCCTGGGACCAGCCCACCTCGGCGACGACCGAGGTGGCGCAGGCCACCAGGTGCTCCCGGGCGGCTTCGAGACGGCGGATCTCGGCGGGGGTCTTGCGGTAGGCCATGAAAGAAGTGAACCACCATTCAGACTTTCCGGCCAGGGTCGCTCCCACCCCACCCCCCCCCCGCCCCCCCGCGGGGGGGGGGGGGGGGGGGGGGGCCGCGCGGGCCCCCCAAACGGGGGGTGTGCCGCCCGGGGGCCCTGGCGCCGGCCTGCCCGCG
>NZ_JBHYKM010000119.1:3833-10641 GCF_042741435.1 Streptomyces sp. NPDC058955
CATACTGAGTACGCCCCGAGGGCGCCCCCCACCCCCCGCGCCCCCGGCCGGGCGGGGGGGGTGCGGCGGGGCCGGGGCCCGTCCGGTCAGCCGAAGTCGGGGATCGGCCGGCCGGGCTCCAGGGCGGCGGCGATCCGCTGGGCGATCAGGTGCGCGGTGTGGCCGGCGGGCGTCCCGCGGCCCTGGGTGGTCGAGACGGCGATGGCCAGACCCCGCGAGGGGAGGTAGGCCTGCGAGGCCGAGTAGCCGAAGAAGAGCGGGTGCTGGGCGATCCAGTCGCCGAGGACGAGCACGCCGAAGCCGTAGTGGGTCCGCTCGGTCTGGGCGAGGCAGACCGTCGCCGGGCACTTCTCGGTGGCGTGTCCGAGGCCGACCGTGCCCGGGTCGAGCAGTTCGCGGTAGGACGCGGGGGAGAGCAGCTCGCCGGAGCCGATGCCGGCCGCCGAGCGGGCCAGGTCGCAGATGTCGGTGGTCTCCACGGCGCCGGGCGCGGTCGTCCACGACGGGTTCCAGAAGGTGGACTCCTCGTAGGTGCCGCGGTCGGCGGTGTAGGCGTGCAGGGCCGGCTCCGGGATCTCCGGGGTGAAGCTGTTGCGGGTCTCGGAGAGCCCCAGCGGCTTCAGGACCTGACGGCGCAGCAGGACGTCGAGCCGGGTGCCGGTGATCTTCTCCAGGGCGGCGCCGAGGAGGACGAAGTTGGCGTGCGAGTAGGACCAGTTGGTGCCCGGCTCGTACCACCGCTCCCGCTCCGTCGAGAGGGCCACCAGCTCCCGGGCGGTCCACTGGCGGAACGGGTTCGCGACGACCGCCTGCTGGAAGGCGGGGAGCCGGACGTAGTCGACGAGCCCGGTGGTGGAGGCGGCGAGCATCCGCAGGGTGATCCGGTCGGCGTCCTTCAGCTCCGGCAGCCAGCGGGAGACCGGGTCGTCGAGCCGGACCCTGCCCTGGTCGACCAGGCGCAGCAGCGCCGCGCCCATGTAGCTGATCGCGATGTTGCCGTTCCGGAAGTGCATCGCCGGGTCGGCCGGGACGCCGGTCATCGACTCGCCGAGCGCGGTGGTGACGACCTCCCGGCCGCCGTCCGTGACGCGCAGGATCACCGAGGTGAGGTCCAGCTCGGCCTTGGCCCGTTCGGCGATCCGCAGCACCTCGCGGGCCGGGCCCCGGCCGGGCACCTTCGAGGCGACGCACGGCCGGTGCGGGGCGTCGCCGCCCGTGGGGCCGGTGGCGGCGGTCGCCGGGCCGTTCGCGGTGGGGACGAGGGCGGTGAGGGCGAGGAGCGCGGTGAGGGCGGCGAGGCGCGGCCGTGACGCGGTACGGGCTGGGTTCATGGCCGGAGTATCGGCGCGGGTGACGGCCGGGCGGCCGGGGCGGGTGGGCGACGCGCACGCGGGTCACCCGTCCGTCGGCCCGTGCGAGGGGCGGGCGGGTGTCGGCCCGTGCGAGGGGGGTGTCGGCCCGTGCGATCGAACGGGTGGCCGGGACCGGCGCGCCGGGTTGTCGGTGGTGTCTGGTTGCATGCCCGCCATGGACCGACCCGACGAGCACTCCGCACTCCTCGCCTTCCTGCACCGCCTGGCCTGGGCCGACACCGGCGACCTGCGCTGCCAGGAGCCCGGCCACGCCGACGGCCACCACTGCCTGGCCCCGCCGGCCGGGGAGGAGGCGTTCGACGCGCTGCGGCGCGCCCTCGTCGCCCGGTACGGGCCGGCGCGGAACCTGGCCGTGGACGGCGACGTCGACCCGGCCGCCACCGACCACACCGGGCTGCCCCTGCTCACCGCCCTCGGCGAGCGGGTCGTCCGGATGCGGGCCTGGTCGCACGGCGGGCGGTGGATCGGACTCGGCACGGTCCGGGCCGGCGACGGGGTGCGGCCCGTGCTGCTGGTGGCGGAGGGCCGGGGCCCGGCGGCGGAGCTTCCCGAGGGGTCCACCTGGCTGGGCGGGATCCTCGCCGCCACCGGCCGGGACCTCGCCGCGCCCCGCCCCGCGGTCGACTGGGCGGACGTGGAGGCCCGGCTCGGCACCGCGCTCCCCGTCGACTACCGGCAGTTCGCCGAGGTCTTCGGCGAGGGCGCCTTCGACGGCTTCCTCCGGGTGTACGCCCCCGGATCCGACGAGCGCGGCGGGGACCTGGTGGGGAACACGCTCCGGCAGGCCGACTTCGTGCGGGTGCACGGCGGCAGGCTCTGGAAGCCGTACGAGGTGTACCCCGCGCCCGGCGGCCTCCTCCAGTGGGGCGACACCGAGCAGGCCACCACCTTCTACTGGCTCACCGAGGGCACCGATCCCGACCGCTGGCCGATCCTCGCCACCGGGGACGACTTCTCCTCCTGGGTGCGGTTCGACGGGACGATCACCGAGTTCCTGTACCGGGTGCTCACCGACCCGCACCACCCCTTCAGCATGGCCGGGTACTTCGACCGCCACTGGTTCGAGTCGTACGAGGAGCCGGACCCCACGGACTGACGGCGATGACGGCGATGACGGCGATGCCGGAGATGCCGGCGAGGCGGCCGGTGGCTGTCGTCGGCAGAGCTTCCTCGCCGCCGTGAGCACTCCACACGGCCGGGACAACGCCCACTTCACGCCACGCCCCGGCGCCACGGCCGGAGGCGCGCTGTCGTCCGGCGACCTCCCGCCCCTACAGTGCGAGATGACCGCGCCACCCCGCACGCGAGGGCGTGCGGACGCCGAACAGGAGCCCCGCCGTGGCCATCCCCGCACCCCACCCCGGCGCCCGCGAGACCTCCGCGCCGGCGGCTCGGCCCCTCCCCGAACTCGACCCGGAGCTCGTCGCCCGCCGCCAGGCCGAAGGCGCCGGACTGGTCGAACTCCTCGCCCTGGTAAGGGAACGGCTCGGCGGAATCGGCGCCTTCCGCCCCGCGCCCGGCGCCGCGCCCACCGTGCTCGTCACCGACCCCGACGCCGTGCGGCACGTCCTCGCCCACCACCCCGACCGGTACGTCAAGCGCTCCCACCGCGCCCGCGTCCTCGTCGGCGACGGCGTCCTCTCCGCCACCGGAGACGCCTGGCAGCGCCAACGCCGCCTGCTGCAGGCCCAGTTCACCGGGCGGGGGATGCGCCGGTACGAGGCGCGGATCACCGCCGCCGCCCGCGTGGCCGCCGCCCGCTGGGAGGCGTACGCCCGCACCGGGGAGGTCTTCGACCTCGGTGAGGAGACGCGCCGCTTCGCCCTCGACACCATCTGGCGCTCCCTGACCGGCCACCCGCTCGACCCCGCCACCGAGCGCGAACTCGCCGCCGTCGCCTCGGTGGTGGCCGCCCTGCCGAGCCTGCCCGCCGACCGCTTCGCCGCGCAGGCCGCCGTGGCCGCGGACGTCGCCCGGGTCGACGCCGTCGCCGAGCGGGCCGTCCGGGCCGCCCGGGACGGCGGCGCGGGGCCCGACGGACCCGGTCTGCTGCACGTCCTCGTCGAGGCGTCCGGGACCCGTCCCGAGTACACCGACCGGCTGATCCGCGACGAACTCGTCACCCTCCTGGTGGCCGGGCACGAGACCACCGCCACCACCCTGACCTGGCTGTATCTGCTCCTCGACCGGCACCCGGAGGCCCGGACCCAGGCCCTCGCCGCCGGGCCCGACGGCTCACCGGAACGGCGCCGGGCCGTCCAGGCCCTGGTCCACGAGACGCTCCGCCTCTACCCGTCGGCGTGGATCCTGCCCCGTCACGCCGCCGAGGCCGACACCCTCGCGGGCCACGCGCTGCCCGCCGGCACCGACCTGGTCGTCAGCCCCTACCTGGTCCACCGCGACCCCGGGCTCTGGCCGGACCCCGAGGCCTTCGACCCGGCCCGCTTCACCACTCCCGGCCGCCGCCCGGCGCACCCCGCCGCCTACCTGCCGTTCGGCATGGGACCCCGGGCCTGTCTGGGCCTGCAGTTCGCGCTCCGCGAGACCGTCGCCCTCCTCGAACTGCTGCTGCCCCGCTTCGTCCCCCGCTTCCGCTCCGTGCCCGTGAGGACCGCCTACGGGCTCACCGTCCGGCCGGACGGCCCCACCCCGGCGGTCCTCACGGACGACGGTCAGCGCAGCACGGAGGAGAAGTTGTCGACCTGGATCCAGGTGACCGGGTTGGACGCCTGCGGGCCGTAGACCTTGACCGCGCCGGCCGTGTTGGCCTCCACGCGGACCGCGTTGATGCCCTGGCTGTTGTTGCGGGCCACGACGCCGCGGGTCAGCTTCGGCGGGACGATCGTGGCCGGCAAGGTGCCGAGGGTGCCGTCCGCGGTGAAGTTGCAGGTGACGGTGCCGCGGAACTGGAGGAACTCGGTGCCGGCGAGGCGGATCACCCGCGCCTGGAGCGGGGCGCCGGCGTCGGGGGTGACCCCGGCCGCGGGGGTGATCGCGGTCCAGTCGACCACGGTCTGGCAGCCGTCGACGGGGTCCACGGCGGCGGCCGGAGCGGCCGTGGCGAGCGGGACGGCGACGGCGGCCACGGGGGTGGCGAGCGCGGCGGCGAGCAGGGAACGGCGGCTGGTCGACGGCGCGGACGACTGCTGGGTCATGAGGGGACTCTCCGGAGTGAAGTGTGGGGTGAGGGGTGAGGGGGACGGGTGGTCAGCGCCAGGCGACCGAGACGCCGTCCAGGTCGATCCAGGTGATCGCGTTGTCGCTGTAGGCGCCGTACGCCCACAGCTCGCCGCGGATGTTGGCCTCGATCCGGCAGACGCACCGCCCGGTGTTGTTGTTCCTCGGCACGTTCTGCCGGGCCAGGCGGGTCGGGCGGATGCGGTGCGGCAGGGTCGCGATCTTGCTGTCCGCCGTGAGCGAGCAGGTCAGGGTGCCGCGCAGCTGGAGGTAGGTGGTGCCGGCGAGGGCGACCAGCCGGCCGCGCGGGCGCTCGGTGCCGGCGGTGACGCCGGACGCGAGGGTGAGGTCCACCCAGTCCGAGAGCACCTTGACGCCGTCGACGGCGGGCTTCGTCGGGTACCAGCAGACGGTGACGTCCCGCGAACCGGTCGTGCCGGGCACGGTGTTGCTGAACCCGAAGAGCAGCCGGGTCTCCTGCGTGGCCGGGTCCACCTCGACGGCGACGCCCTCCGGCTCCCGCCGCTCCAGTCCGTCCGCCGCGGTGACGACCTGGCGGTCGAGCCGCTGCCCGCCGGCCCAGTCGTACGAGGTCATGAAGGCGACGCCGGGGAAGGCGCTCGGCGTGTCCGGGTAGGTCTCGGTGTCGTACGGCGCCCAGTGGTACGCGTACAGCACGTCGCCCAGCGTCTGGTAGCCCTGCGAGGTCAGGGTCTTCTCCAGCGGGTACGGCGACGGCACGGACGGCGTGACGTCCTCGCCGGCCGGCATGACGAAGGTCGTGCCGACCGGCGTCCAGGTCCCGGCGGCGGCGAGGTTCGCGTCGTACCGGGTGAAGTGCCGCTTGCCGTCCTTGTGGTACATGACGGTGAGCAGGCCGGTGGTGGGGTCGAACGACGGACCGGTGCCGGCCGTCGAGCCCGGCGCGGTGAACTTCTGCGCCTGCGGGATCGCGGTGGCGTCCAGCTCCGCGCCGGCGGTGAACTTGAAGCGCGTGACGGACTTGCCGAACGCGACGCCGGTGCTCGTGATGTGCAGCGGACCGCACTCGGTCCACAGGTAGCTGTCGGCGCCGACCGGCTGGCAGCCCATCGACAGGCCGTGCCCGAAGCCCTTCAGCCGCATGGAGCCGGTGACCGCGCCGGTCGCGCGGTTGATCCGGTTCAGGTACATGTTGCCCGAGTCGCCCGGCGCGGTCGCCGAGGACTCCAACTGCAACACGAAGACGTGGCCGTTGACCGTGTCGGTGGCTATCGCCTGCGGGGCCGGCCCCTGCACCAGGTCGACCGTCTGGATGAGCCTGCCGGTGACACCCGACAGGTCGACGCCGTTGGCGTCCGTGAATCCCATGTTCATTCTCCCCCGTGGATCGCGTCCGGATCCACGTCCCCGGGATCATCACACGGGGTCGCCGCAACGGAACAACGGGGTCCGGTTACCGTTCTGTTACGTTGGCGGCCCCGGTTCCCAGGAGAGGAAACGATCTGCCCATGGCCACCGTCCACCACACCACGATGCGGCCGACCAAGCTGGAACTCCTCGCCGACTGGCTGCCCACCCGGCCCTGGTACGCGGCGGGCCCGGAGGCGGCGCGGCCGGTGAAGGCCGGCGGGTTCCGGCTCGACGACCCCGAGGGCGAGGTGGGCATCGAGTTCATGGCCGTCACCGACGGCGAGGGCCCGGACGCGGTCGCGTACCTCGTGCCGATGACGTACCGGGGCAAGCCCCTCGACGGCGCCGAGCACGCCCTCATCGGCACCTCCGAGCACGGGGTGCTCGGCACCCGCTGGATCTACGACGGCGCCCACGACCCGGTCCTCCTCGCCGAGCTGTACGCCCTCCTCGCCGGGCGGGCCGTGCCGCAGCACCAGTCCGTCAGCGACGCCGCCGACCCGACCGTCGCCGCCGTGCTCGACGCCGCCGCCGGGACCGGGGCCGCCGTCGAGGCGGCGGAGGCCACCGACGGCGCCGACCACACCGACGTACGGCTCCGGGTGCCCGACGCCGACGCGCCGGTCACCCTGCGGTTCCACCGGGTCCTGCGGCCGACCCGGGACGACGACACCGTCCTCGGCCGGGTCACCGCCGAGTGGACCCCGGCGGGCGCTCCGGAAGCCCCCGCGCGCGGCACCTATGTGACCGTCCGTCAGGGCTGACGGCGGGGCGGGCGCGCCCGGCCCCGGGGGGGGGCGCCGGCGCCCCCAGGGGGGCGGCGGGGGCGTATAAACATCAGAGGCGGCCGCCGAGAGGGCCGGTGT
>NZ_JBHYKM010000119.1:10651-23324 GCF_042741435.1 Streptomyces sp. NPDC058955
GCCCAGGGAGGGTGCCATGAACGACGCTAGCTTCCGGAGTCGAGTGAAAAGAGGGCCCGGGAGCGGGGCCCCGGGGGCGGGCCCCCGGTCGCGGGGGCCCCCGCCCGCGGGCCCCCCCCCCGTCGCCAGCTGGGCGCGGGAGCGCACGTCCAGCTTCTGGTAGATGCGGGTCAGCCGCGCCTCCACCGTCTTCACGCTCAGGAACAGCTTCGCCGCCGCCTCCTGGTTCGAGGCGCCCTGGCCCACGAGCCGGGCCAGCCGCAGCTCCGCCTCCGTCAGCGACGCCAGCGCCGTCGGCGCCTCGTCGCCGCCCGGCGCGGCCCCGGGCAGCTCGCCCGCCGGCGCCTCCGTGGCCAGCGCCAGCCACGGCGCCGCCCCCGCCCGCTCGAAGACCGTGGCCGCCCCGTGCAGCGCCGCCTGCGCCGCCGACCGCCGCCGCCGCTTCCGCTCCACCCGAGCCAGCGCCATCAGCGCCCGGCCCTGCTCCAGCGGCAGCCCCGCCTCGGCGAACCGGCAGGCCGTCCGGGTCAGCAGCTCCGCCGCCTCGTCCGTCCGCCCCTCCGCCGCCAGACACAGCGCCTGCGCCCGGTCGCACCCCAGCAACACCGTGGAGCGGCCCAGCCGTTCGGCCACCGGCCGCACCTCCGCGAGCAGTGCCAGGGCCTCCTCGACCGCGTCGTGCGCCAGCAGCGCCTCCGCCAGCTCCTCGTGCCAGCGCAGCATCGACGGGTCCACCGTCGACTGCGCCCGCTCGTCGGCCTGCACCCGCCGCAGCGTCTCCAGGGCCGCCGCCACGTCGCCGTTGACCAGCTGCACCCGGCCCAGCGCGTACTGGCTGCGCGAGAGGAAGACCCGGTCGCCCTCCTCCTCCGACGCCTGGACGCTGCGCCGCGCGTAGCTCGCGGCCCGGCCCAGACTGCCGCCCGCGGTCTCGGCGAGCGCCAGCGCGTACCAGGCGGGGCCCGGCGACAGACCCGCCTCCAGGGTGAGCGCCAGCGACTGGCCCGCGTGCGCCAGCGCCGCCGCGCACGCGCCGATCCGCGACTCGATCTCCGCGAGCGTGCGGAACAGCTCGATGGCGTCCTCGACGGAGCCGCGCCGCTGCACCAGCGGCAGCAGCGCGTTCAGCTCGTCCCGCGCGTCCGTCAGCCGGTCGTCGAAAAGGGCGTGACGGATCGTCAGGATCTGGGCGGCGTTGCGGATGCCCAGCGGCCGCTCGGCGAGCTCCAGCTCCCGCGCCCGGGCGAGGACCGGTTCGGCCTCGGCCGATCCCAGCGCCCGCTCCATCCGGGCCTGCACGGTCAGCGCCTGGGCGGCCGTGCGCGGGTCGCCCACGGACGAGGCCAGCGCCGCCGACTCCATCGCCGCCGTCCGGGACCGCTCCGGATCGCCGTCCGCCAGCACGTACTTGACGGCCAGCCGGAGCTGGACGGCGGCCCGCAGCGCCGTCTCGCCCTCCGAGTCCTCCATGGCGTGCACGTACATGTCGTCGAGGTCGGTCAGGCCCTGGCCGGCGGTGTCCAGGACCGCGAGGCGGGCCCGCACCCGGTCGGCGGGGGACGCGTCCCGGGCGAGCAGGTCCGTCGCGGCCCGCATCGCCAGGTCGGCCCGGGCGGCCCGGGCCGCCTCCTCGGCCGCGTCCACCAGCCGGGCGATCCGCCGCACGCCGTCCCGGCCGGGCGTCGACTCGGCGGCCAGCAGGGCCAGTTCGGCGGCGAGCGCGTTGTTGCCGCGCCGCCGGGCGGCCTCCGCGGCGGCCGCGACCTCGGCGGCCAGCTCCTCGTCCGGCCGGTCGGTGGCGAGCGCCCGGTGGCGTACCGCCTCGACCGGGTCGTCCACGACCTCCGCGAGCGCCGCGTGACCGGCGCTGCGCTCCGTCCAGCTGGCGTCGTGCACCAGGGTGGACGGCAGCAGCCCGGCGGTGAAGACGAGCGAGCCGTCCTCGGCGAGCGAGACCAGGCCGGCGCGTTCGGCCGCCGCGAGGTCGGCCTCCGCGTCGGGCCGTCCGGCCCGCCGGACCAGCGTCGCCGAGGGGCGCAGCGCGAGCGCTGCCAGCAGCAGGGTGGCCCGGACCGGCGGGGGAGCGGCGCCCAGGAGCTGGCGGGCGAGGTCCCGGGCCCGGCCGGAGAGGGTCAGCGCCTCGGCGTGGTGCACGGGGGTGCGGGCGTCGGCGAGGGAGCGGCCGACGGCGAGCGCGAGCCGGGGATTGCCGCCGCTGGCGCGGTGGATGCGGCCGGCCATCCGGGACGGCAGCCGGTGGTGGATGAGGAGTTCGGCGATCTCGTCGGCCTGGAGCGGCGGGACGAGCAGCAGATCGGCCTCGGACGGCACCCACAGGTGCGCGGAGTGCCCGGCGTGCGGCCGGCCGGCGGCGCCGGTGCCGGGCTCCCGCCCGTCGGCGCGGTGGGTGTCCCCGTACGGCTCCGGGGTCTCGACCGCGACGACCCGCAGCGACGGCGGGGCGAGGTGGAGCGCGAAGCGGAGCAGATCGGTGCTGTCGGCGTCGAGGAACTCGGCGCCGTCGACGACGAGCAGCACCGGCCCCCGGGAGGTCAGCGCGCGCAGGATGCGGGCGATGCCCAGGCGCAGGGCGATCGGGTCCCAGCCGCCCTCCTGGAGGGGCGCCTCGCGGCAGAGCATGGCGACGGCGGTGCGCTGCGGTCCCGGCAGGTCGTCGAAGACGCCGGAGGCGGAGACCCCGGCGGGCAGGGCGCCGGGGGCGTCGAGGACGCTGCCGGCGGGGCCGTGCGGTCCGTCCTCCCCGGTGGGGGCGGGTTCGGTGCGCGGTCCCGGCCAGGCGGCGGTGGCCGCCACCGAGGCCACCAGCGCGGCCGCGGCGGCGCCGGGTATCGCCCGGTCGGCGGGGAGGGCGGCGAGCCACAGCACGGTCTCGCCGCGGGCCTCGGCCCGGGCGGCGGCGGCCAGCGCGACCTCGGTCTTGCCGACGCCGGCGGGCCCCGTGAGCAGGGCGCGGCCGCGGGCGTGCAGGACGGATTCGAGGCGGGTGAGCAGCTCCTCGCGGCCCACCGGGGCGGCCGGTCCGGCCGAGCCGGGGGAGCGTGCGGGCAGGGAGCCGTGCGGAACCGTCGTCACCTGGTCGTCACCTCCGCCCGTGGGCCCCGCCCATGAGCCCTGCGCAGAGGATACGGAGCCCACCGGCCCCGTCCAGGTCCCTTGTCCGGCATACGGACACCGGGTGCCGCGCGCGACCGGCGCCCGAACCCGGCGACGCCCCCGTGGTATAGACCACGAGGGCGCCGCTGACCAGCGGTGATGCTGGTGTGGGGGGTGGTGTTGGTTCGGTGGAGCGGTGGATCAGAAGGTGAGCGACCAGGAGTCGATGTAGCCGGTGTCACCCGAGGCCACATCGCGGACCTGGAGCTTCCAGGTGCCGTTGGCGACCTCGCTGGAGGCGTCGACCGTGTACGTCGTGAGGACGTTGTCGGCGCTGTCCGAGGAGGAGGACGCCTTCAGGTTGCGCACCGTGCCGTCGGGGGCGACCAGGTCGATGACCAGGTCCCCGCGCCAGGTGTGCTTGATGTCCACGCCGACCTTGAGGGCGGCGGGGGCGTTGCCGGTGCGGCCGGTGACGGCGATCGAGGACGACACGGTGGTGTTGTCGGCGATCGTCACGTTGTCGGCGTTCGTGAAGACGGTGCCGGGCTGGGTGGTGCCGGTGACCGCGTCCACGGTCTTGGCCGTGTCGGCGATGCCGGTGCCGCAGCCGCCGGAGCAGGTGCCGGGCAGCGGGCGGGCGTTGGTCTTGATCGCCGACTCGATCTCGGCCGGGGTGAGGGTGCTCTTGGCCGACTTCAGGAGGGCGGCGAGGCCGGCGATGTGCGGCGCGGCCATGGAGGTGCCCTGGTAGGGCTTGTAGTTCTCCGTCGACTGGGTCGTCGTGCCCGAGTTCAGCGTGGAGTAGATCGCGTTCTCGGGGGTGGTGACGGTGCCGGGCGCGTCCGTGGCGTTGCGGGTCTCGCCGCCGGGGGCGGACACGTCCACGAGGGTGCCGTAGTTGGAGTAGTACGACCGGGAGCCGGCGCGGTTGGTCGACGCCACGGTGATGACGTTCGAGCAGTTCGCGGGCGTGAAGCCGGAGGTGTTGGCGTTGCTGTTGCCCGCGGCGACGACGACGGTGGTACCGCGCGAGACGGCGCCGTTGATCGCGGTCTGGTAGACGCTCGGGCAGGAGGAGCTGGCGCCGCCGAGGCTCAGGTTGATGACCTTGGCCGGCGTCGGGTTGGCCGGGACGCCCGGGACGGTGCCGCCGGAGGCCCAGGTGATGGCGTCGGCGATGTCGGAGGACGAGCCGCCGCACTTGCCGAGCACCCGCACGGGCTGGATCTTCGCGTTGTACGCGATGCCCGCGATGCCCTTGGTGTTGTTCGTGACGGCGCCGATGGTGCCGGCCACGTGGGTGCCGTGCCAGGAGGAGGTCGACGCCTTGGAGCCGGTGCCGCACTCGCCGTCGGTGGCGTTCCAGTCGCCCTCGTCCTTGGCGTCCGCGTCGCGGCCGTTGCCGTCGCGGGCGTCGGCGGAGGTGGAGATGAAGTCGTAGCCGGAGACCACGTTGGACGCGAGGTCCGTGTGGGCCGCGTAGCCGGTGTCGATGACGGCGACGGTGACGCCGGAGCCGGTCGTCTTGTCCCAGGCCGGGGGAACGTTCATGCCGCCGGTGGCCTCGAAGAGGTCCCACTGCTTGGCGTAGTCGGTGTCGTTCGGCGTGGCGGCCATCGCGTAGGCGCGGATGTCCGGCTCGACGGTGGCGACGGACGGGTCGGCGCGGAAGGCGGCCATGACCTCGTTCACGTCCTGCGGGGTCGCCGAGTCGCCCAGGTCGACCAGGGCGGCGCCGCCGGCCAGGCGGCGCTCGAAGGCGAGCTCCTCGCCCGTCTTGGCGGCCTTCTCGGCGGCGTCGGTCTTCGCGGCCGTGTTGGAACCGGCCTCGGCGGCCTGGCTCTTGTAGGTGACGATGACCTTCTCGACCGGGGCGCTGGGGAGCGCCCGCATCGCCTGCGAAGCCGGGGCCGGCTTCGGGGTGGGTGCGGCCGGGGCGGCGGCGAACGCCCCGGTGGTGGTGGCAGCGGCACCGATGATCGCGGCGGTGGCGACCACGGATATGACTCTCCGCCTGGAACCGTTCAAAGTGGTTGGCCCTTTCAAGTACGACGTAGGTGCGGAGCAGTGGCGGCGGCGCGGGAGTCGCGGGGCGAAGTGGGGTCGCGTCCGTGGTCCCTGGGCTGGGGGGCCCGTGCGCCGCCACCGGCGCCGACGGCCCGGGTCAAGGCCGTCCCCGGCGGTGGTCTCCCCGCATGCACCTGTCAGGTGCGATGTGGGGGATGTTATCCGCCGGTGCGGAGGACAGTAGGGAACGGGGAGGTGAACGCGATACGGGGAAAACCCTTGTCACCCCTCACCGGTGGGGAGGGGGTCCCTCAGCGGGCCGGGGGGAGGGGGCCGAGGAGGGGACGCGCGGGAGGGCGCGGGAGGGTGCGCGCGGCCGTTCCGGGGGTGGAAGCGGCCGGATCCGACCCGCTCACGGGCACGTCGAGGCGCCGGCGGACGCCCGAGGGGCGCGCGGGGTTTGGAGCGGGTCGGAAAGGGGCCGGGGGACGGTGGTGTCCGGAAGGGGTCGGCCCTCAGCCGAGTTCGAGGGTCGTGACGCCGAAGACGCGGTCCGCCGCGACCGGTCGCACCGGGCCGGTGTACATCCGGGCCGTCTCGAAGGTCGGCGTGAGCCCGCGCTCCTCCGCGAGCCGGGCCGCCGCCGGGTTGGTCTCGGGCATGTCGACGGCGATCGACCGCGCGCCGAACTCCCGGGCCGCCTCGGCGAGTGCGTCGAGCAGCGCCGCCGCGTCCGCCGGGCCGTCCGCGAACAGCGGCCCCACGCGCGCCTCGTCCTGCGAGGGCCGGACGACGCCGAAACCGGTCACCCGGCCGTCGACCACCCTGGCCAGGGCCCGGTGGCCCGGGGTCGACAGCCAGGCGGCCAGGAAGCGGGGCCGCTCGGCGTGGTGGCAGGCCGAGTCGTACGCGGCGAGGAGGGCCGGATCGACCGTCCCGGCCGGGACGACCCCGGTCGCCGGACGCTCGGGGGACGGGACTTCTCCGACATAGCGGGCGGTGCGGTGGGAGAGGACGAATCCGGAGCGCCGGTAGTTGTCCTGCTGGGCCGGCACCCCGTCGAGCCCCACCGTCCGCGCGCCCGCGTGCGCGAGTCCGGCTCGCCAGGTGGCCAGCCCGAGGCCCCGCCCGCGCAGTTCGGGCCGGACGAGGTAGAAGCCCAGGAAGGCGTAGGCGTCCCCGTAGGTCACCACGGCGACGGCGGTGGCCGGCTCGCCGTCGATCCGCCCCAGGAAGAATCCGTCCGGATCCTGTGCGAAGAAGGCGTCGCCGTCGGCCCGTCCGGGATTCCACCCCTCCTCGGCGGCCCAGGCCCGGACGAGCTCCCACTCGGCACGGGTGGCGCGGGCGACGACGAGCGAACCGGGGGAGAGCGTGGTCACGGGCGTTCCTTCGGGGAGGCGGGGGAGGGGGCGGCCGTCACCGGCCCCCCCGGATCCGTACGGACCGGAAGGCCGTGTTCGTACGTACCGGCAGGCCGGGCCCGTAACGCACCGGCAGGCCGTTTCCGTACGCACCGGCACTCCGTCCCGTACGCACCGGAAGGCCGCACGACAGGCCGACACCGCACACCAAATCGGTCAAAGCGCCTCACCCTAGCGCCTCCTGGCCCGCCCTCCGGCGTGCGCCGAACGATTCCGGCCGACTCCGGGACCGGGCCGCCGCGGGCCTCAGTCCACCAGCCGGAGGCGGGTGTCCGCGACGGCGAGGCGGACGGTCTGGCCCCAGGTCAGATCGAGCGCGTCGGACTCGACGCCGTCGCCGAAGGCGACCAGACGGTCGGACTCGACGGTGAGCCGGAGGCCCTGGGCGGGGCCGAGGACGCCTTCGACCCGGCTCGTCCCGGTGGTCGGCGACGGCCACGCCTCGCGGACGAACCAGGCGAGGCGCGGCTCCGCCGGCCCCGGCAGGGCGAGCGCGCTGGAGCGCTGCTGCCAGAGCGACCGGAGCCAGCCGGTGGCCCCGGTGCCGGTGCCGGCCAGCACCCCCGACGACGCCTGCGCCTCGGACCCCGCGCCGTCCGCCGTGTCGCCGGTGTCCGTGCCGAGGGTGTAGCGGGCGGTCTGGTGGCCCGGCGGACCCACGTAGATCTCGTTGAGGGCGAGCAGCCGCTGCCCGTCGTCGGTGGCCGCCGCGACCATGGTGAGCTCGTCGGCCGCGACGCCCGGCCCCGCCGCGTACGGCAGCAGCCGCCGCGCGTCCGCCGGCCGGTGCCGGACCAGCACGCCCGCGTTGCGCCCCGGGTCGGCGTCGATGCCCACGACGGGCTGGCCGGCCAGGTACTTGGCGGTGTTGGCGACCAGCCCGTCCTGCCCGACCACCACGACCACGTCCTCGGGACCGAAGAGGAAGCGGTCCAGATCGGCGCGTTCCACCCGGGTCTGCCGCCAGGTCAGCGGCACCGCGCCGGCCACCTCCGCGAGCGCCCGGCGGGTGCGCTCGTGCCGCTCCCGCACCTCGTCGACGGAGCGGCCCCGCGCCGCCAGGAAGAACGCGGCCTGGCCGTGCGTCCCGTGCCGGGCGAGCAGCTCCTCGTACTCCGTCCTGCGGTGCACGAGGACCGCCCGGGGGGCGAGGCTCACGCGCCCGCCCCGCCGCTGCCGCCGTCGCCGAGCTTCGCGAGGAGGCCGGTCAGGACGTCGGGGGTGAGGGTGAGGTGCTGGATCCTGGGCAGCTGTTCGGCGGCCCGGGTGAGGGCGAGGGCGTGCAGGACGGCCGGATCCGCGGCGGCGTGCGCCTGGAGCCACGCCGTCTGCGCGGCGGCCCGGGCCTCGCCGACCTCGCGCGCCGCCTCCGCCTCGGCCTTGGCGAGCCGCACCTTCCGCACGGCCTCGGCCTCCGCCCGTACCGCGTCGGCGGCGGCGGACTCCTCCGCCTCGCGGCGCGCGTTGGTGCCGCGCTGCTCGACGAGCCGTTCCTCCTGCCGGGCCAGCTCGATCTTGCTGGCCAGCTCGTTCTCCGCGATCGTCCGCTCGCGCTCGACGGCGACCGCGCGCCGCTCGTAGGTGGCCCGGTCGGCCTCCTGCTGGATCTGCTCGCGGGCGGGGGTGCGCAGGGCCCGCTCGACCTCGGGCTCGGGGCGGATCGCGACCACGCGGACGGCGACCACCTCGATCCCGGTGGCCGGCAGCCGCGGCTCGGCGGCGAGCCCGTCCGTGATCCGGTCCCGTACCGCCGCCACGCCGTCCACCAGCGCCTGCGCGAGCGAGGTCCGGGCGAGCACGTCGAGCGCGTGCTGCTGGGCGGTCTCGGTCAGCAGGGTCGCGATCTGCTCCAGCGGGGTGCCGCGCCAGGCGCCGGTGTCGGGGTCGATGGAGAAGTCGAGCCGGGCGGCGGCGGTCGCGGGGTCCCCGATCCGGTACGTGACGGTGGACTGCACGCTCACGTCCTGGAAGTCCGCGGTGCGGGCGTGGAAGGCCATCGCGAGCTCCCGGTCGTCCACCGGCACCTCGGAGAGCGCCGCGCTGAGCGGCCGGAACCAGAAGCTGAGCCCGGCGCCGTCGTGCGCCAGCCGGCCGCGCTTCTGGTGGCGGATGTGGGCGGTGGGCGCGGAGCGGAGATGGCGCCAGCCGGCCCGCCGGGTGATGTCGGCCATGAGAGAACCCCCTTGTCGTCATGGCGACGATAGAACGGGGTTCCGGTTCTCGTCAAGGTGACGCAAAGGGGGTTTCGGGGGGCCGGTTCAGCGGGCGGGCTCCGTCTCCGGCACGGGCCCGAGCGCCCCGCCCAGCGACTCGGCCAGGCCCGCCGCCGCCGGCTCGGCGGGTCCGGCCGGCGCCGGCACGCGGACCGGCTCCACGGGCTCCGCGGGCGGAGCCGCGGCCACCGGCCCGCCCGTGGTCAGCAGGACGACGCCCCGGGCCGCGACCAGCGCCGCCCCGGCGGCGACCAGCCAGCCCCAGACGCCCGCGCGGAAGGTCTCGCCGAGCAGCGCCACGCCGATGACGGCGGCGGCGGCCGGGTTCGACAGGTTCACCACCGCCAGCGGGGCGGCGAGCCCGCCCCGGTAGGCGGTCTGCGAGAGGAGCAGCCCGCCCATGGCGAAGGCCGAGATCAGCACGGCCAGCAGCGCGGTCTGCCACCAGGACGGCTGCCCGCCCGGCAGGCCCACCGCCAGCGCGGCGGTCAGGGTCTGGGTGAGCGCCGACGCGACCCCGGAGGCCACTCCGGAGGCGGTGGCGTGCCCGAGCCCGTTGCCCCGCACGTCCCCACCCCGGCGCCCGGCGCCCGCGAGCGCCGCGATCAGCAGCGCCGTCGCGGCCGCGACCACCAGGGACTCGCGCAGGCTCAGCGCCTCGCCGGGCTCGGCCGGCCCGGTGACCGCGACCAGCCCCACCAGACCCGCCAGGGTCCACAGCGCGCCCCGCCACTCGGTACGGGTCACCCGCCGCCGGGCGGTGTACGCGCCCAGCGGCAGCGCCGCCACGAGGGTCAGCGCGCCGAGCGGCTGCACCAGCGTCAGGGGGCCGTAGTGGAGCGCGGCCACGTGGGCGAGGGCGCCGGCGGCGTTGAGCCCGACCGCCCACCACCACTGGCCGCGCGCCAGCAGCGCCCGCAGCGCCCCGCGCCCCGACGGGGCGGAGGGGGCGGCGGCGAGCCGGGCCTGGGCGACGGCGGCGAGCGCGTACCCGGCGGCGGAGACGAGGGAGAGGAGCACCGCGAGCACGGTGCCGGCGACGCTGCTCATCGCGGCACCCCGGCCGGTACGGCCCCGGCGGCGGACCGCGCGCGTGGCACGGCGGCGGGCTCGGCGGAGGCGTCGGCGGAGGGGGCGGTGGGCTCGGCGGAGGCTTCGGCGGGCGGCGCGGCCGTGGACGCGGCCGGTGCCGTGGCCGGGGCCGTGGCCGGGGGCGGGGCCGGGGCCGGGGCCGTGGCCGACCGGACCGGCCCGACCGGCCGGACCGGCTTCGGAACGGCGAGCAGCGCCAGGCCCAGCAGTACCGCGGCGACGGCGGCGTCCAGCCAGTAGTGGTTGGCCGTGCCGACGATCACCAGCAGCGTCAGCGCCGGGTGCAGCAGCCACCACCAGCGCAGCGGGGAGCGGGTCGCGGCGATCAGGCCGATCGCGACCATCAGCGCCCAGCCGAAGTGCAGCGACGGCATCGCGGCGAACTGGTTCGCCATCGAGTCCGCCTCCGGAGCGGCGCCGTACACGGACGGGCCGTAGACCCGTGCGGTGTCCACCAGACCGGTGGCGGCGAGCATCCGCGGCGGCGCGAGCGGCAGCAGGATGTGCAGCGCCAGGGCGGCGCCGGTGACCAGCGCCAGGACCCGCCGCGCCCACGGGTAGTGCGCGGGCCGGCGCCAGTACAGCCAGGCGAGGAAGGCGATCGTGGCCGGGAAGTGCACGGCCGCGTAGTAGGTGTTCGCGACCCGGATCAGCGGCTCGCCGTGCAGCAGGAGCTGCTGGATCGTGCCCTCGCCGGGGAGGTGGAGGGCGCGCTCGGCGTCCCACACGCGGTCGGCGTTGTGGAACGCGCGGGTCTCATGCCCGTTCGCGGCGAGCCGGCCGACCTTGTAGACGAGGAAGAGCCCGGTGACGAGCAGCAGCTCGCGCAGGAGCGGCGGTCGTCCGCCCTCCTCCCGGGAGCCGGGCCGGAGCCCGAGGGTCCCGCGTATCCGGGTAGCCATGGCGCGGCACTTCCCCTCCGACAATCGGTCAAAAATGCAACAAACGGAGGAACTGTAGATCCGATTTCATCGAGACGCAAGCGTCTCGATACGTTTGCGTCTCGATTGTGCACCCCCTACTCTCGTATGTGCAGAGGAAGGGTGCTCTCGCCCCGCGCGCAGAGCCCCGGAGGGATCCGGGAGGGACCGATGTCCACACAGGCCGCCACCGCCGCCGCCCGCCGCAGCAAGATCACGCCGGAGCGCGAGACGGAGCTGTACGAGGCCGTGCTCTGCCTGCTGCGCGAAGGCGGCTACGACGCGGTGACCATGGAGGGCGTCGCGGCCCGCACCAAGTGCGGCAAGGCCACGCTCTACCGGCAGTGGGGCACCAAACCGCAGCTCGTCACCGCGGCCCTCGCCGCCCGCCGCTGCGCGATCTTCACCGGCATCGACACCGGCAGCCTCGCCGGCGACCTCCACGAGGCGGCCCGCATCGCCTCCACCCGCCACGAGCGCGACACCGAACTGATGGAGGCCGTCGCCCAGGCGTACCTCCAGCACCCCGACCTGCGCACCGCCCTGCGCGAGACCGTCATCGCCCCCGAGGTCGCCGCCATCGACGCCGTCGTGCAGCGCGCCGTCGAGCGCGGCGAGGTCGCCGCCGACAACCCGGCCATCGCCTTCGTCGCCCCCAGCTTCATGGGCCTGCTCCGCATCGAGCGGCTCCTGGAGGACCGCTTCCCCGACGACTCCGCCGCCCGCGCGTTCGTCGACGCCGTCCTGCTGCCCGTCCTGCGCGTCGACGGGTGACGCGCGCCGGGCTCCCGCACCCTGGGACCATGCCCGCCACCACCCCCGGCGTCCGCGTCCGCCGCGTCTACGACCCCCCGTCCCCCGACGACGGGGTCAGGGTCCTCGTCGACCGCCTCTGGCCGCGCGGCCTCGCCAAGGCCGACGCCCACATCGACGAATGGCCGAAGGCCCTCACCCCGTCCACCGAACTCCGCCGCTGGTACCACGGCCCCGGCGAAGGCGACTACGACGAGTTCCGCCGCCGTTACGAGGCCGAACTCGCGGCCCCCGAAGCCGCCGCCTCCCTGGACCGCCTCCGCACCCTCGCACGGACGCGCACGATCACCCTCCTGACGGCCACCCGACACCCGGAGACCAGCCACACCACGGTCCTGGAGGCGGAACTGACCGGCTAGGGACGGGTCAGCCGGGGCGCCTCCCCGGCGGCGTCGGGAACACCGCCGCCCGCCCGCTCCACCCGCCCGGCCAGCGCCCCGGCCCACGCCACGAGCCCCGCGACGTCCACCCCGTACGCCTCGCCGCCCCCGTCCGCGTACCCCGCGATCCGCCCGGCCCCGCGCCGCAGCAGCCGCGCTCCGCCCGTCGCGTTCCCCCGGGCGGCGTGCGTCAGCCCCACGGCCAGCTGCGCGAGCCCCTGCCACAGCTCCCGCTCACCCTCCGGCCCCGACTTCCACGCGTCCTCGAACACCTCGTGCGCGTGGAACGGCATCCCCGCGTCCAGCAGCCGCTGCGCCTCCCGCACCGTCTCCGCCGGCCCCCGCACCACCCCCTCGGGCTGCCGCTCCACCCCCGCGACCCCGTACGGCAACGGCCGCCCGAGCCCGTCCCGGGGCCGCGCGCTCCGCGCCCGCCCCGCCGCGTCCCGGTCCCGCCCCACCCGTCTCGCTTCCCCGCTCATCCCGCCATTCTCCGCCCCCACCCACCGGTGTGCGATCTCCCCCCGCGGAGTGAGGTAATGTTCTCCTGCACGCCGACGCGGGAATCCCCGCGGCGAACGAGCACCGGGACGTGGCGCAGCTTGGTAGCGCACTTGACTGGGGGTCAAGGGGTCGCAGGTTCAAATCCTGTCGTCCCGACTCGAAAGAGTCGCAGGTCAGGGGCCGTTTCAGAGCAATCTGAAACG
>NZ_JBHYKM010000120.1:0-23215 GCF_042741435.1 Streptomyces sp. NPDC058955
GTCCGCCAGCGCACGCACCGACTCCCGGAGCATCTCGTGCTCCTCGGAGGTCCGGTACAGGTCGAAGTCCTTGCCCATGGTCTTGAGCTCCCTGGAAATGCTTGTGGCACCTGGCTTGTGGCACCCGGATGCGCCCGCGGCACCGCGTATGGCACTGAGTACCCTCAGCAAAACACACTCAGTGCCATGACGCCAGAGCGCCCCGACGGCGGAGTGCCGTCGGGGCGCCTTACGAGACCGAGTGGTCGGTTTTCCGCTAACTCTCCGCATCCGCCAGGTCGGCCTCCTCGCGGAGGCGCCGGGACTCCTCGTACGCCGAGGCCAGCAGCTTCGCGCGCTCCTGGGACAGGTCGAGGCCGGTCAGCACCGCGGGGGTGCTGATGCTCGGCAGGACGTGCTGGAGCAGGACGACGACACGGTGCGTCAGGTCGTCGCGACCGCAAACCACCTGGGACATGGTCTGGATGCCGGCGAACGCGCCGGAGAAGAGCTCCGCGGTGTCCACCACGTTGACATGGGGCAGGATCTCGCCGCGCGCCTTGGCGACGGTGAGGGCCTCGGCGACCTGCTCCACCCACGCCTGGAACGGCGCCGCGCGGTCCACGCTCGTGGCGCCGCTGTCGAGGGCGAGCGCCACGCTCGCCTGGACCAGCGGATCCGTCTGCAGCCGGTGGGCGAGGAGGAAGCCCTGGTCCACCAGCTCCTGGAGCTTCACGTCCTGCGGGGTCAGGGGCTCGTCGAGCAGCTGGGCGTTCAGCACGCCGACCGCGAGTTCTTCCTTGGAAGCAAAGTGGAAATACAGTGCCCCCTTGGTCACTCCGGCACGCGTCAGGATCTCCCCGATCGTCGCCCGCTCGTAACCGCGCTCCGCGAAGACAGCCGCCGCCGAATCGAGGATGATGCGCCGGGTCCTGATCGCACGCGCTTGCTGCGCCAAGATGCCTCCTGCTGTCTCGCTGTCCGTGCTCACCCTGTGACGTGAAGCATTGAAAAGAAAACCGTACTGTACGTATTCTACGCGCGACCTAACTCGGCGGACCTCGACGGGCAATGCAAGGGGAGTCATGGACCAGAACCTTCAAGGGCTGTCAACTCCCGTCCCCGCAGAGTTCGTTCACCGTGCCGATCCCGCCGACATACTGCCCGTCGGATGGACCCGGAGCGCGGAGAACCGCTTCTCCGTGACCGCCCGCTGGCCCGTGGAACACCCCTTCTTCGTACCGCAAACCGGGGAACACCACGACCCGCTCCTGGTCGCCGAAACCATGCGCCAGGCCACCATGCTGGTAAGTCACGCGGAATTCGGTGTCCCCGAGGACGATCAGTTCGTCATGTGGGACCTCTCCTACGACGCCGACGCCGGGCAGCTGACCCGCGACGAGAGACCGGCGGAGATCACCGTCGACCTGCTCTGCTCGGACATACGCACCCGGGGACGCGGACTGCGCGACATGCGCACCTCCCTCGTCCTCAGCCGGAACGGCCGCCGGCTCGCCTCCGGCGGCGGCGGCATCGCCTGCACCTCCGCCCCCGCCTACCGCAGGATGCGCGGCCCCCGCATGGCCGCGGCCGAGCACCCCGTGCCGCTGCTGCCCGCCATGCCCCCGCACACCGTCGGCCGGGACCGCGAGAAGGACGTCGTGCTCGCCCCCGGGGACACCGGCGGCCGCTGGCGGCTGCGCGTGGACACCACCCACCCCACCCTCTTCCGGCGGGCCAACGACCACGTCCCCGGGATGCTGCTCCTCGAAGCCGCCCGCCAGGCCGCCGTGGCCGCCACGGGCGACGGCGGGCTGCTGCCCGTCGGCCTCAACGCCCGCTTCCACCGCTACGCGGAGCTCGACGAACCCTGCTGGATCGAGGCCGAGGTCCTGACCGGCCTCCACCGGGACACCGTCACGGTCCAGGTCCTCGCCCACCAGGGCGGCGCCCCGGTCCTCGACTGCACCCTCTCCGCCCCGCGGCGGGTCCCCGCCGCCGCGTGCGCCCCCGCCCTGCGGGCGGGCTGAGCGCGCCGCCGCACGCCACTCCCGCGCACCACCCGCACCGACCGGAAGAACCCATGGGAACCCGCATCCTCGTCACCGGCGCCACCGGCTTCATCGGCGGCCGGGTCGCCGCCGCGGCCGCCGCGCACCCGGACCTCGGCCATGTGCGGCTCCTCGTCCGGCACCCGGACGCGGCACCCGCCGCGGCCACGGCCCGACCGCAGGCCGGCGGGCCCGTCGTCGAGACCGTCCGGGGCGACCTCCGGGACCCCGCGACCCTGCGCCGCGCCTGCGACGGGATCGACGCCGTCGTCCACTGCGCCTCCGCGATCGGCGGCCCCGAGGACCTGCTGCGCGCCGTCAACGAGCACGGCACCCGCGACCTCGTGGCCGCCGCCGCCCGGGCCGGCGCCGGCCGGATCGTCTCCCTCAGCACCGCCTCCGTGCACGGCCGCGGCCCCTTCCGCGCCGCCGCGCCCGACGGCCTCCCGCTCGCCCCCGGGTCCGCGACCAGCCGGACCAGGGCGGCCGGGGAGCGGTACGTCCTCGACGCCGGCGGCAGCGTGCTGCGCCCGCACCTCGTCTACGGGACGGGCGACCGGCAGGTCGTCCCCGGCCTGCTGACGCTGCTCGCCGCCCTGCCGCGACCGCTCGCCCGCACCGGCACCCTCCACTCGGCGGTCGAGGTGGACAGCCTGGCGGGCGCCCTGCTGGGCGCCGCGCTCTCCCCGGCGACCCGGCCCGGCGCGTACGGCGTCTCCCACCCCGACCCGGTCTCCGACGCCGAACTCCTCGCCGCCGTCGACCCCCTGCTGCCGGAGGCGGTCCGCGCCGCCCGCGGCCCCGCGGTGGAACTCGACGAGGCCCGCGCGCTGCTCGCCGGGAACCCGGTCGCCGCCCACCACCTGGAACTGTTCGGCGTCGACCACTGGTTCGCCGACGAACGCCCCTGGACCGACTTCGGCCGCGGCCCCGGACCCGCCTTCACCGCCGCCTTCCCCCGCCACCTCCCCTGGTACCGGGAGCTGCTCGCCGCCCGCGGCTGAGCCCCGCGCCGCCCCGCCCGCACCCGGGGCCGTACAGTCCCCACGACACGACCCACAGCACGAGGCAGGACGTACCCCCATGGCCCGACTGGCAGGCAGGACCGCGATCGTCACCGGAGCGAGCCGGGGCATCGGGCGCGGCATCGCCGAGCGGCTGGGCCGCGACGGAGCCCTCGTCGCCGTCCACTACGGCAGCGACCGGACCGCCGCCGCCGCGACCGTGGCGGCCGTCGCCGCGGAGGGCGGCCGGGCCTTCGCCTTCCGCGCCGAGCTGGACCGCCCCGACGCCGTCGACACCTTCTACGCGGAGCTCGACCGGGGGCTCGCCGACGCCGGCGCGGGACCGGAGATCGACATCCTGGTCAACAACGCCGGCGCGAGCGGCTCCGGCCGGCTCCACCAGCTCACCCCCGAGGTCTTCGACCGGCTCTTCGCGGTCAACGTGAAGGCACCGCTCTTCCTCGTCCAGCGCGGCCTCGACCGCTTCCGCGACGGCGGCCGGATCGTGAACGTCTCCTCGCTCACCTCCCGGCACGCCTACCCGGAGTCCGTCACCTACGCCATGACCAAGGGCGCCGTCGACACCATGACCCTGGCCCTCGCCAAGGAGCTGGGCCCGCGCGGGATCACCGTCAACACGGTCGCCCCCGGTTTCGTCGCCACCGACATGAACGCCCGGCTGCGGGCCACCCCCGAGGCCGCCGCGGCGCTCGCCGCGCACGCGGTCCTCGGCCGGATCGGGACCCCCGGGGACATCGCGGACGTCGTCGCCTTCCTCGTCTCCGACGACGCCCGCTGGGTCACCGGCCAGTACCTGGAGGCGGGCGGAGGGTCCGGACTGTGAGGCGGGGCGGGTCCGGAAGGGCACGCCCTAAGGTGGGGGCACGATGACCAGTTTCCGTGAGAGTGTGCGGTCCCTGTTGCGCGAGCAGGTGCTCGACGCCGCCTACGGGCTCGTCGCGGCCGACGGGTGGGGCGTGCTGCGGATGACCGCCATCGCGCGGGCCGCGGGGATCAGCCGGCAGACCCTGTACAACGAGTTCGGCTCGAAGGAGGCGATCGGCGGGGCGCTCGTGCAGCGGGAGCTGGAACGGTTCCTCGTGGGGATCCAGGGGGAGCTGGAGGCGCACCGGGGGCACCTGGAGCGGGCCGCGCGGGCCGGGGTGGGGTACACGCTCCAGCAGGCCGTCGACAATCCGCTGATCAAGAGCGTGCTGCTGGCCGCGCGCGGGGGTGCCGACGCCGATCTGCTGGCCTATCTGACCACCCGCACCGACCCCGTCTTCGGCACCGCGATGGCGCTGCTCGACGCGTACGCGGTCGACGCGTGGCCCGATGTGGACGAGGAGTCGCGGGGGCTCGCCGTCGAGACCATCGTCCGGCTCACCGTGAGCCACATCGTCCAGCCCGTGGCCAGCCCCGAGGAGTCGGCGCGGCGGATCGCCCGCATCACGGCCCGGGTCGCCTACCCGGGCGGGGCGCCCGCGCTCTGAGCCGGGCCCGTCAGACCGCGGGCAGCGGGACGGCGGCCGACAGGACCGTGCCCTCGCCCGGCGCCGACTCGACGGTGAGGGTGCCGCCGAGCTGGTCGGTCCGGGTGCGGATGGCCGGCAGGCCGTGGCCGCGCACTCCGCCGCCGTCGCGGACGGCCGCCGGGTCGAAGCCGCGGCCGTCGTCGGCGACGTCGAGGACGACCTGGTCGTCGAGATAGGTGAGGGTGAGCGCGGCGGTACGGGCGTCCGCGTGCTCCCGTACGTTCGCCAGCGCGCCCTGGGCGATCCGCAGCAGCGCCGACTGGACCCGGTCGGGCAGCCGGCGGGGCGGGACGCCCTCGATGTGGCAGCGGACGGCGAGTCCGGCGGTCGACTCCCGGCGGGCCAGGGCGCGCAGCGCCTCGTCCAGGCCGCCGCCCCCGGCGAGGTCGGCCGGGGCGAGGTCGTGGACGAAGCGGCGGGCCTCGGTGAGGTTGTGCTCGGCGATCTCGCCGGCCGCCCGCACGTGCCGGTGGGCCGTGTCGGGGTCCGAGCGCCAGGTCCGGTCGGCGGCCTGGAGCAGCATCCGCTGGCTCGACAGGCCCTGCGCGAGGGTGTCGTGGATCTCCATGGAGAGCCGCTGCCGCTCGGCGAGGGTGCCCTCGCGGCGTTCGGTCGCGGCCAGCTCGCGCCGGGTCCGGACCAGGTCGGCGATCAGCTCGCGCTGCCGCCGGGTCTGCTGGTCCATGCGGACGAAGACGGCGACGCAGATGGCGGCGATGGCGGGCGGCGCGAGCAGGACGTCGAACTCGAAGCGGCCCGCGAGCCGCAGCTGGGCGGTGACCGAGACGACGGTGAGCAGCCCGACGAGCACCGCCGCGGCGGCCGGGCGCAGATGCCGCAGCCCCAGGTAGAAGAGCGGGATCGAGCACCAGGCGAAGCTGGGGGCGAGCAGGACCAGCGCGATCCAGACCGCCGCGCAGGCGCCGAGCCACAGGTGCCGGCGCCGCCGCCCCTCGCCGATCGCGGGCTCGGCCACGTACAGCGCGGAGAGGGCGGCGGAGAGGGCGACCACCCAGGGGGCGGTCCCGTCGCCGGTGTGCCGCATCAGGAAGCGGGTCAGCGAGGAGCCGAGCAGCAGGAAGAAGCCCACGTGGAGGAGGATCCGGAACCAGCGGGCCTCGCCGTCCGCCGTCCCCGGGTCCCCGGCGGCGCCCGCCGCCGTCTCCGTACCGTCCCACCGCGCCATGCCGTGCCGCACCTCTCCGCCCGCCGATCGGATGAACGGAGCAAACCTCTCATATCCGCGGACCGGGGAGGGCTACAGCCAGCCGTTGCGCCGGAAGCCGCGGTGGATGACGAAGCACGCCACGGCGATCACCCCGAGGACGACCGGGTAGCCGTAGGTCCAGCGCAGCTCCGGCATGTGCTCGAAGTTCATGCCGTACACCCCGCACACCATGGTCGGCACGGCGACGATCGCCGCCCACGCGGTGATCTTCCGCATGTCCTCGTTCTGCGCCACCGTGACCTGCGCCAGATGGGCCTGGAGCACCGAGTCGAGCAGGGTGTCGTAGGAGGCGATCTGCTCGGTCACCCGGGCGAGGTGGTCGGTGACGTCCCGGAAGTACGCCCGGATCTCGGGGTCCACCAGCGGCATCGGCCGGGTGGCGAGCTCCGTCAGCGGGCGGGAGAGCGGGGCGACCGCCCGGCGCAGTTCGAGCAGCTCCCGCTTGAGCTGGTAGATCCGGCCGGCGTCGCCGCGGTCCGCCTGGGCGGAGAAGACCGTGTTCTCGATCGCGTCGAGGTCGGTCTGGACGGAGTCCGTGACGGCCAGGTAGTCGTCCACCACGTGGTCCGCCATCGCGTGCAGCACCGCCGACGGGCCCTTGGCCAGCTGCTCGGGCATCGCCTCCAGCGCCTCGCGCAGTGGGCCGAGGGAGCCGTGCCCGCCGTGCCGGATGGTGATCACGAAGTCGGGTCCGACGAAGGCCATCAACTCGCCGGTGTCCACCACCTCGCTGGTGGCGGTCAGCTCCTCGTGCTCGACGTACCGGACCGTCTTCAGGACGGCGAACAGCACCCCGTCGTACTCCTCGACCTTGGGCCGCTGATGGGCGTGGACCGCGTCCTCGACGGCCAGCGGGTGCAGCCCGAAGAGCTCGGCGAGCACCGTCAGCTCCTTCTCCGCCGGCTCGTGCAGGCCGATCCACACGAAGCCGTCGCCGCCCCGGCGCACGTACCGCAGCGCGTCCTCGGCGCTCGCGCCCCGGACCGTCCGCCGCACCCCGTCGACGTACACCACGCAGTTGACGACGGCGCTGCCGAGCGGGGAGCGGGCCGGGTGGCTGAGGTCCACCGTGCGCCGGTAGGTCCGGCGGACGGCGGTGCGCAGGCGCTGGATGACGGACACGGTGGTACTCCTTCGGCGGGCCAGGGGCCAGTGTGCCACCGCGCCGCGCGGAGGATCAGCCCGCCGCCGGGGGTGCGCCGAGGACCCGGTCGAGGTACGGGTTGGAGAGGACGCCGGACGGGTCGAGCCGGTTCCGGAGGGCCACGAAGTCGTCGAAGCGCTCGTAGCGGGGACGCAGCTCCGCCGCGCCGAGGTCGTGCATCTTGCCCCAGTGCGGCCGGCCGCCGTACGCGCCGAGGATCCTCTGGCAGGCGTCGAAGTACCGGCGGTAGGGCATCCGGTGGTACTGGTGGAAGGCGATGTAGCAGCTCTCCCGGCCCTGCGCGGTGGAGAGCCAGATGTCGTCGGCGGCCGTGAAGCGGACCTCCAGGGGGAACGACACCGGCTCGCCCTGTGCGTCGATCCAGGCCCGCAGCTCCCGCAGCGCCTCCGCCGCGTGCGCGCGCGGGATCGCGAACTCGCCCTCGTGGAAGCGGACGTCGCGCACCGAGGCGAAGATCCGGTACGCGTGGTCGGTCCAGCTCCGGGACGACATCGCGCGCGCGGCGAAGCGGGTGATCGGCGGCACCAGGCGGGGGACGCGGGTGCCGAGCCGGTTCAGCGCCTCGAAGCCGGGGCCGCTGACGGCCTCGTCGAGCCGCCGGGAGAACGCGCCGATGGGGGAGAGGGGCGTGTCGGCGGGCAGCCGGCGGAAGCGGCGGGTCAGGGTGGTCTCGCTGTGCGGGAACCAGAAGAACTCGAAGTGGTCGTTGTCCGCGACGAGTTCGTCGATCCGGCCGAGGGTCTCGGCGACCGGCATGGCGGCGTCCCGGGCGTGCAGGGCGTAGAGCGGGACGGTCTGGAGGGTGACCTTGGTGAGGACGCCGAGCGCCCCGAGGCCGACCCGGGCCGCGGCGAACAGCTCCGGCCGCTCCTGCGCCGAACAGACCGTCACCGACCCGTCGGCGAGGACGAGTTCGAGCTCCCGGACCTGGGTGGCGATGCCGCCGAAGCGGACGCCGGAGCCGTGGGTGCCGGTGGAGATCGCGCCCGAGACCGTCTGCCGGTCGATGTCGCCCATGTTCTCCAGGGCGAGGCCGTGCGAGGCGAGCAGCGGGTTCAGCTTCCACAGCGGCATGCCCGCGCCGACGGTGACGAGCCCGGTCTCCGGGTCCACCGGGTGCAGGGCGTCGAGCCGGTCGAGGCGGAGCTGGACGTCCGGGGCGACCGCGACGCCGCTGAAGGAGTGCCCGGAGCCGACCGGCTTGACCCGCAGCCCGTCCCGTACCGCGTCCTTCACCGCGGCGGCGACCTCCTCGGTGCGGGCCGGGCGCAGGACCCGCCGGGGGCGGGCCTCCTCGTTGCCGGCCCAGTTGCGCCAGACGCCGCCGTTCTCGCTGCTGCTCATGCCGGGCGTTCCCTTCGGGCCGATACGCGGGGTGTCGTGGCGGGTTACCGCCGGTTCTCGCTGTCCGGAAGGGTGGACTTGGTCGTCCGTCCAAGTCAAGGGTCCCGGAGGCTTGACTTGGACGGACGACCAAGAGACCGTGACGGCGTCGCCACCGGTCCCCGCAGGGGTCCGCCGGAAGTCCGCTCCACCGAGGTCCGCTCCCGCGGAGGCCCGCCGGAGGTCCGCTCCGCCGGAGGTCCGCTCCCCGCCGGTCCACGAAAGGCCGCCCACCATGGCAAGCGCCCGCCCCGACGCCGCAGCCGCCACCGCCGCCGCGCCCGCCCCGCGCCCCGCCGGCTTCGCCGACCTGGAGAAGGCGACCGCCGGACTCCAGCCGCCGTTCGCCGTCGTCGACCTCGGCGCCCTGCGCGCCAACGCCGCCCAGATGACCCGCCGCGCCGGCGGCAAGCCCATCCGCCTGGCCAGCAAGTCGCTCCGCTGCCGCGCCCTCATCGACACCGTCCTGGCCGGACCGGGCTTCGCCGGCGTCCTCGCCTTCACCCTCCCCGAGGCGCTCTGGCTCGCCGGCCACGATCCCGGCCTGGACGTCCTCGTCGGCTATCCGACCGCCGACACCGACGCGCTCCGCCGGCTCGCCGCCGACGAGGACGCCGCCGCCCGGATCACCGTGATGGTCGACTCCGCCGAACAGCTCGACCTCCTCACCGCGGCGATCGGACCCGCCGGCCCGCCGGTCCGGGTCTGCCTCGACCTCGACGCCTCCCTCCGGCTGCTCGGCGGCCGCGTCCACCTCGGCATGCGCCGCTCGCCGCTGCACGCCCCCGCGCAGGCGGCGGAGCTGGCCCGCGCCGTCGTGGCCCGCCCGCGCCTGCGGCTGGTCGGCGTGATGGCGTACGAGGGGCAGATCGCCGGCGTCGGCGACGACCAGCCGACCCAGGCCCGCCCGATGCGCACCGCCGTCCGCACGGTCCAGCGGCTCTCCGCCCGCGAGCTGCGGGCCCGCCGCGCCGCCGCCGTCCGGGCGGTCCGCGAGGTGGCGCCGCTGGAGTTCGTGAACGGCGGCGGCACCGGCAGCCTGGAGACCACCTCCGCCGAGCCCGCCGTCACCGAACTCGGCGCCGGATCGGGGCTCTACGCCCCCGCCCTCTTCGACCACTACCGCGGCTTCAGCCCGCTGCCCGCCGCCTTCTTCGCGCTCGCGGTCGTCCGCCGCCCCGCCCCCGGGCACGTCACCGTCCTCGGCGGCGGCTGGACCGCCTCCGGCGCCCCCGGCCCGGACCGGCTGCCCGTCCCCGTCCACCCGGCGGGGCTGCGGGTGCTCGCCGCCGAGGGCGCGGGCGAGGTGCAGACCCCGCTCGCCGGACCCGCCGCCGACACCCTCCGGTTCGGCGACCGCGTCTGGTTCCGGCACGCCAAGGCGGGCGAGCTCTGCGAACGCGTCGACACCCTCCACCTCGTCGAGCACGACCGGGTGGTGGACGAGGTCCCCACCTACCGCGGCGAGGGCATGGCGTTCCTCTGAACGGGGCCCCGACCCCCTCGCGGTACGGTGACCCGACCGCGCCGCCCGCCCCTCCCGAGGAGACCGCCCCATGCCCCGACTCTCCGCCGCAGAGCGCCGCGAGCAGCTGGCGGAGGCGGCGATCCGGGTCATGATCCGCGACGGGGTCGCCGAGACCACCACCCGGGCCGTGGTGGCCGAGGCCGGGGTGCCGCTCGGCGCCTTCCACTACTGCTTCCGCTCCAAGGAGGAGCTGTTCCAGACCGTCATCGAGCGGATCATGGAGCGCAACCTCCCGCCGGCCGGCCTCGCGCACGCCGCGGGCGCCACGCCCTTCGAGAAGGTCCGCGCGATCCTGCACGCCTACTGGGAGCTGGTCCGGGCCCGCCCGGACGAGCACCTGGTCACCTACGAGGTCACCCAGTACGCGCTCCGCCGGCCCGGCCTCGCCGACCTGGCCCGCCGTCAGTACCGGCACTACCTGGAGGTGAACCGCGGCCACCTGGAGTCGATGGCCCGGACGGCCGGCCTCGCCTGGACCGTGGACCTCGCCGTCCTCGCCCGCCACGGACTCGGCGTCCTCGACGGCCTCACCCTCACCTGGCTCATCGACCGCGACGACGAGCAGGCGCTGGCCGCGCTGGACGAGTACGCCCGCTACCTCGCCTCGGTCGCCGTCCCGCTGACCACGCCGGACGCGCCCACCGCCTAGCACCTCCTCCGGATGCACACCCTCCCGAAGCGTGACACTTTGGGCGGAAATGTGTCGGGCGAGGAGGGCGGACATGGCGCAGCGCACGGTGCCGACGGCCGGGGAGGCGCGGCGGACCGCCGCCGAGGCGTGGATCTGGGGACGCCCGCTCCTGGCCGGCTACCGGAACCTCTACGCCCGGGCCGTCGACCCCGCCGACCCCCGCTCCGCCGGCGGGTTCGGCCGCTTCCGGCACGACACCGGGCCGCTCGCTCCGGCCGCGGCCGACATCGTCCACTCGTGGGCCTGGCTCGACCTGCGGGCCGAACCGTGGGTGCTGTCCGTCCCGGCGACCGACCGCTACCACGTGCTCCCGGTCCACGACCTCGACACCATCCCCGCCGGCTTCGTCGGCAGCCGCGCCACCGGCCCGGAGGCCGGTCACCACCTCGTCGCCGGACCCGGCTGGACGGGCCCCGTCCCCGACGGGATCACCGGCGTGGTGCGCGCCGCCACCCACCTCGTCGGCATCGTCGGCCGCACCCACCTCGCCGGCCCCGACGACGTCCCGGCCCTCCGCGCGGTCCAGGAGGGGTACCGGCTGCGCCCGCTCTCCGCGTTCACCGACACCGCCGCCCCGCACCCGGCCGAGGAGCCGGTCTGGCCGGTCTGGCGGGAGGAGGAGGCCGACACCGTCGAGTTCCTCACCGTCCTCGACTTCCTGCTCGGCTTCTTCCCCGTCCTCGATGCCGACCGCGACCTGCGCGCCCGGCTCGCCGCCCTCGGCGTCGACGGCGGCGGGGAGTTCGAGCCCGCCGCGCTCTCCCCGGAGCTCCGCGCCGCCCTCGCGGCGGGCATCGCCGACGCCCGGGCCGAGCTCACCGGAGCGGCCGCCGGGCCGAGCCGCCCGGCCGGCCTCCCCGGCACCCGCGCCGAGGCCGGCGCCGCCCCGCTGCGCCGCGCGCTCGGCGCCGACGAGGAGCCGTACGGACTCCCGGACGCCGAGGTGTGGCAGCGCGAGCCGGCCGGCGACGGCCCGCCGGACGGCTCCCGGCACGCGTACACGCTCCGCTTCGCCCCCGGACAGCTGCCGCCCGCCCGCTTCTTCTGGTCGGCCTCGCTCTACGGACCGCCCGGGCGGCGCTTCGCGGAGAACGGGATCGGCCGGCACGCCCTCGGCGACCGCACCCCGGGGATCCTCTACGACGACGACGGCGGACTCACCCTGTACGTCGCCCACCGGCGCCCCGCCGACCCGAAGCACGCCGCCAACTGGCTGCCCGCCCCGGCCGGACCGTTCTCCGTCGTGGTCCGGCTGTACGGCCCGGACCCCTCGGTCCTCGACGGCCGCTGGCCCCTGCCGCGCCTCGTCCGCGACGACGGCGCGGACGGCTGACCGGGAGGGGACGGCCGGCTCAGCGCTGCTCGGCGGAACTCCGGACCGTCTCCTTGACGGTGTACGTGGCCGCCGGCTCCCGGGGCGCGTCGCCCGCCTTCATCTCGCGCGCCTCGGCCTTGAGGATGCGGGCCGCCTTGCCGGCGTTGCGGGCCAGCTCCGGCAGCTTGCGCGCGCCGACCACCACGGCGACGACGACCAGCAGGATCGCGATCTCGCTCATACCGAACACGGGGGACACTCCTGGCGGGGGACGGGACGCCGGTCGGACCCGCGTCAATCTACAGGGGCGTAGAACGACCGGGTAGGGTCGCCCCCCGAACGATGAACGACGCCCGGGTGGCCCGGACGAGCGGCCGGGGACGGCGAGGGGGACGACGGATGAAGAAGCGGGACGCCGGCGAGCCGGAGCCCACCGGCGGCGCGGCCGGACGGCGGCGCGGCCAGGGCGAGCTGGAGGCCCAGGTCCTCGCGGCGGTGCGCGCCGCCGGCGGGCCCGTCACGGCCGGCCGGGTGCGGGACCGGCTCGGCGGGGGACTCGCGTACACCACCGTCATCACCATCCTCACCCGCCTCCACGCCAAGGGCGCCGTCGCCCGCGAACGCGCCGGCCGCTCCTTCGAGTGGACGGCCGTCGCCGACGAGGCCGGGCTCGCCGCCCTCCGCATGCGCCGGCTGCTCGACGGCGAGGGCGACCGCGAGGCCGTCCTCACCCGCTTCGTCACCACGCTGCCGGCCTCCGACGAGCAGCTCCTGCGGGAGCTGCTGGCCCGCGCCGAGGCGGAGGGGGAGCCCCCGGCGGCGGAGGACGGACAGGAGGAGGACTGACGCCGTGGGCCTCCTCGTCTTCCTCCCGCTCGTCCTGCCGCTGACCGCGTGGCCGGTCGCCCGCCTCGCCGAGCACCACCTCCACCCGCGCACCGCGGCCCGGCTGCTCACCGCCGTCGCCGCCCTGCTCGCCGCGTGCAGCACGCTCTGCCTGGCGCTCCTCATGGTCGTCGGCACCGCCCAGCTGCCCGGCAACCCGCTCCCCGACGCCTGGTCGGACCCGGAGGTGCGGGCGGCCCTGCCGTACGACGAGATCGCCGGCCGCGCGGCGATCCCCGCGCTCCTCGCGGTGGTCCTGGCCTGCGGCCGGACGCTGCGGCGCCACCGGACCGTCCGGCGGCGCGCCGCCCGGGCGCTGGCCGGGCTGCCGGACCGCGCCGTCGCGGTGCTGCCGGACCCGGTCCCGTACGCGTACGCCCTCCCGGCGGCGGCGCGCCGCGCCCGGGGGAGGGTCGTCGTCAGCCGGGGCATGCTCGCCCGGCTGGGCCCCGCCGAGCGGCGGGCCCTCTTCGCCCACGAGCGGGCGCATCTGACGGGCCGGCACGACCGGCTGCTGCTGGTGGCCCGGCTGGCCGCGGCCGCCCATCCGTTCCTGCGCCCGCTGCGGACCACCGTCGGTTACGCGGCCGAGCGCTGGGCGGACGAGGAGGCGGCGGTACGGGTCGGCAGCCGGCGCGTGGTCGCGCGGGCCATCGGGCGGGCGGCGCTGGCCTCCGGCGGCGCGGGCCCCGCGACCCTGCCGGCCTTCGCCGTCGCCGGGCCGGTGCCGCGCCGGGTGGCCGCCCTCCTCGCGCCGCCGCCCCCGGCCCCGCGCGCCTGGCCGCCGCTCTTCACCGCCGTCGGCCTCGCCCTGTGGGGCGCGGTGGCCGGGGCCGTCGTCTCGGCCCTCGTCTCGGCGAACTCGGCGGTGACGCTCTACGCGGTCCTCCGGGCGGCGACCCCGCTGTAGCTCACAGGTCGAACTCGTGCGGGGGCAGGCCGAGCGCGAAGCACGCCTCGCGGACGACGGCCCGCTCGGCCGGGTCGAAGTGCCCGTCGGCGCCGCCGATGACGATGCCGATCTGGACGACGGCCCGCGCCTCGGCCGGCTTCTTCGCCGCCTTGGCGACCTCCTGGAGCACGGCGACCCTCCCGAAGTCGGCGTCGGCGGCCAGCCTGTCGAGCTGCGCCTCGAACCGCTTCCGGAGGTCGTCCGCGTCGAAGTTCCGCAGCACCTCGTTGGTGGCGATCAGCTGGGCCACCCGCTGCCGTTCGGCCGGGTCCACGGTCCCGTCGGCGGCGGCCACCAGCGCGCACATCGCCATGCTCGCGTCCCGGAAGGCCCCGCTGGTCAGTTCGTTCTTCCGCGCGGTCAGCTGGGTCTGCATGGTCGAGGCGGACTCCTTGATCCGGTCCCACAGCGCCATCGTCGGCTCACACTCCCTCGGTCGAACTTCTACAGTGCTGTAGAAGTTAGCAGTCCGAAAATCGGTGCGAGGCGGCGGGGGAGGGGTGTTACGGTCACCCGCATGTGCTCCGTCATCCAGAACTTCCGGGCGATCCGGCTCCGTTCCGCGCGCTGACCGCGGTTCCGGCCCCACCCGCACCCGCGCCGTCGGCGCCCGTGCCGATCCCGCGCGCCGTCGCGCCCGCCGGTCCCGAGGTCCACGCGTCCACCGTTCCGCCTCAGGATGACGAGGATCTTCCCCATGCGCTCAGACCAGCGCCCCACGTTCGTGTTCGTGCACGGCGGTTCCAGCAACGCCCGCGCCTGGACCCCCCTCCGGAACGAACTGGCCCTGCGCGGCCACCGCTCGTACGCCGTCGACCTGCCCGGCCACGGCGACCGGGCCACCGGCCCCGCCTCCTACCACCGGCAGGACCAGGACCGCACGGCCCTGGCCCGCGAAGCCTCCCCGATGAGCGGCGTCACCCTCGCCGACAACGTCCGGCACGTCATCGGCGTGCTGCGCCGGCTCGCCGGCCACGGGCCCGCGGTGCTCGTCGGCAACAGCCTCGGCGGCCTCACCCTCACCGCCGTCGTCAACGCCGCCCCGGACCTCGTCCACCGCGTCGTCTACCTCTCGGCGCTCTGCCTCGCCGACCCCGCGATGCTCACCGAGCCGTGGGACGTCGACGACGAGAACCTGCTCGACGCGGCGGTCGCCCGGATCGCCGTCCCCGGCGAGGCGACCGGCCGCGACCCCGGCGTCGTGCGCCTCGACTGGCGGCGCGCGCACACCGATCCGGAGGCGTACGCCGCGCTGAAGGCCGCCATCATGGCCGACGCCCCCGACCACCTCTTCCGGCACTTCCTCGACTCGCTCGACGCCGACGAGAACCACGCCGTGCTCGAACCGGCCGCGCTGGTCGCGGCCGAGGCGTGGGCCAGGGTGCCGCACACCTACGTCCGGCTCTCCGCCGACCACAGCCTCACCCCGGCGGTCCAGGACTTCATGATCCGCAAGGCGGACGAACTCACCCCCGACCACCCCTTCGACGTGCACACCCTGCCCACCTCGCACGTCGGGTACGTGAGCCGGCCCGAGCTCTTCGCCGACCTCCTCGCCCGGCTGACCTGACCCGACCCGACCCGACCCGACCTGATCCGGGCCGACCCGGTCCGGGCGGACCCGATCCGGGCCGGTGCCCGGTGGCCGCCGTCACCCCACGGCGGTCACCGGGGCGCTCGGCGGGGTCACCCGATGGTGTGCACTCTCCCCGTGCGCCGGGGGCGTACGCCTCGGTAGCGGTCCGGAGCGGGTGCGCCGGATCCCTACACTCCGCCCCCATGTCGCTCTGGCTGCTCAACCACTTCAGCTCCCTCACCCTCGCCGTCGCCCTCGTCGGCGGCACCGTCGCGCTCGCCGTCACCGGCAGCGTGCTGCTCCGCCGCCGCCATCCGTCGCTCGCCGAGGGGGAGCACAACGACATGGTCGGCGTGACCCTCGGGATGTTCGGCGCGATCTACGGGATCATCCTCGCCTTCGTCATCGTCACCCTCTGGACCCAGTTGGAGAGCACGCAGACGATCGTCGCCGCCGAGGCCACCGACGTCGCCCTCATCGCCCGCGACGCCGCCGCCTTCCCGCCGCCCGTCCGCACCGGACTCGACGCGGCCCTCAGCGACTACGTCCACGCCGTCGTCGAGAAGCAGTGGCCGCTGATGCGCGAGGGCGTGCCGCAGTACGGCGCCACCGAGCGCAGCCTCGTCGACGCCTTCGACGTGCTCCAGGCGTACGACCCGAGGACCCCGCGCGAGGAGGTCTTCTACGAGGAGGCCGTGTCGCACCTCAACGACGTGGCCGCGCAGCGCCGCGCCCGGATCACCATGGCCCAGCAGGAACTCCCGCCGCTGCTCCAGATCCTGGCCTTCGGCGGCGCCCTCGTCCTCGTCCCGCTGACCTTCCTGTACGGGATGCGGCGGCTGCGGATCCAGGTGCTGTTCGTCGCCTCCGTCGCCGCCCTGATCGGCTTCAGCCTGCTGCTCGTCCTGGTCCTCGACCGGCCCTTCGCGGGCGAGCTGAGCGTGAGCCCCGCCCCGTACAAGGAGGGCGCGCTGGCCCGCTACTGGGCGGAGTGACCCGACCCGGACGGCCGCCGCCGGGTGGCCGGGGCCCCGCCGGTGACGTCTCATGGCGGAGACCGCCCGCGCGCGGGCGGCAGCCCCGGCCGGACGCGGCGGGGGAGACCGGCGAGGCGGGGCGGGAGGCGCGATGGCGTGGGCGGACCGGATGCGGCGCCTCCGCGCCGGCGCCGAGCGGCGCTTCCCCGTGCTGACCGAGGTGACCGAACGGCTCGTCGGCGGCAACCTCCTCGACGCCGGCACCCGGCTCGCCGCCCAGGCGTTCCTCGCGGCCGTCCCCCTGCTCTTCGCCCTCGCCGCCTTCGCGCCCGCCCCGGTGCGCGACCAGCTCCGCGAGTCCCTGCGCGCCATGTTCGGCCTCACCGGCGCCGCCGACCAGCAGCTCCAGCAGGTCTTCGACCGGAGCGCCGCCGACGGGGTGCGGGAGACCAGCGGCGCCGTCGGCGCCGTCATCGCCCTCGTCTCCGCCACCAGCTTCAGCCGCGCCATGGCCCGCGTCTGCGAACGCGCCTGGGGGCTGCCCAAGGCCGGCACCCGGATCGCCGCCTGGCGGTGGGCGGTCTGGCTGCTCGCCCTGGTCGTCGTCGTCCTGCTCCAGGCGCCGATCCGCGCCGGCTTCGGCGCCGGGGCCTGGCTCGGCGTCCCGCTCTTCTTCCTCCTCGCCGTCGGCGTCTGGCTGTGGACCCAGCACCTGCTGCTCGCCAAGCGGGTCCCCTGGCTGCCGCTGCTGCCCGGCGCCCTGCTGGGCGCCGCCTCCTCCACCGCCCTCGGGATCACCGCCCGCTTCTACATGCCCGGGGCGCTCAACCGGGCCCTCGCCGAGTACGGCGCCCTCGGGCTCGTCCTCACCCTGCTGTCCTGGCTCATCGTCGTCTGCGCCGCGCTGACCTTCGCCTTCACCATCGGAGCCGTCCTCGCCCGGGAACCCACCCTGGCCCGCCTGCTCGGCACCGACCGGATCCGTCCGGCGGCGCCCGGCCCGACGGCGGGCCCGACCGCACCTGACGGGTGAGCCCGCGACCTGACCGGCCCAACCACGGGCCTCACGAGTGGTGGAGCGCCCGTGCGGCTCTGAGACTCCCGGCATGACCAACCACACGAATCGTCCCCGTGCGCACCGCCGTGGGCGCGCCGGGACGACGAGCCTCGCCTGTGCCGTGGCGCTCGCCACCGTGCCCGTGCTGATGCTCGGACCGGGCGCCGCCCCCGCGGCCGCCGCCCCCCTGCCCGGCGGCCTCGGCCCCTGCGTCTCCGCGGCGCCGTCGGGCGACCCCACGACCTGCCCGTCCCCCTTCCCGCCGATCGACAACGACCCGGTCAAGGGCCGGGACAACGCGATCAACATCTACGTCGGCGAGGACTACCTGGTCCGTGGCCGGGCCGCGGAGGCGGAGGGCAGGGTCGTCGTCCTCGACGCCTTCGACATGGACAAGGCCGAAGGAGGCAACTACAACATCGGAGAGGTGGGCGTCGGCTCGAAGGTGCCGCCGGCCGAGGGCGCGGACTGGCTCACCACCGGCGGCGACATCACGGTCGCCACGGGCGAGCGGCTGCTGGCCGAGGCCGGGGTCGTCCGCCACGCGGGCACCGTCACCGGCGACGTCCAGGCCACCCTCGTCCAGGACGCCGCCGCCGCAACGCCCTACCTCGCGCTCCGCGACCGGTTGACCGCCGCGAGCCAGTGCTACGCGCGGGTGGACGGCGCCCCGCGCACGCCCACCGGCACCGCCGTCAACGAGGGCGGCCGGACCCTCTTCACCGGCGACGGCACCTCCCCGCTCCAGATCTTCAACGTCGACTTCGACATGGAGGGCCCGAACGACGGGCAGCAGGGCATCGTCTTCGCGAACATCCCGGCCGGCGCGACGATCCTCGTCAACGTCACCGGCGACAGCCGCACCCTGCGCACCTACAGCGGCGGCATCGCCGACACCGACGACCCGCTCAACGCCTACCGCGAGCGGTTGCTGTGGAACTTCCCCGACGCGACCACGGTCGACCTGGCGGGCACCGGCCAGTTCCAGGGCAGTTTCCTCATCGGCAACCAGGCGTCGACCACGACCGTCAGCCTGCCCGGCATCAACGGACGCTTCTTCACCACCGGCTCCCTCACCCACACCAGCCTCGGTGAGAGCGGCGGCCAGGAGTTCCACGCCTACCCCTTCACCGGCGACCTCCCGAACTGCGACACCCCGCAGGACGTCACCGGCGACGTGACCGTCCTCAAGACGGACGCCGAGACCGGCGACCCGCTGGCGGGCGCGACCTTCCGCCTGTGGGAGGAGACCAACGGCGTGTCCGGTCTGCAGACCACCGGCAGCACCCCCGACACGATCGTCGGCGCGCCGTGCGTGACCGGCGCGGACGGCACGTGCACGCGGACGGTGGAGACCGGCACGTACTACTGGCAGGAGACCGACGCCCCCGACGGGTACGACCTTCCGGCCGACCCCGTCTTCGGGCCGCTGGTGCTGACCGAGGAGAACGCGTCGGCGGGTGTGAGCGTCGAGGCGGACAACACGGCCACCGCGGTCACCGGCGAGGTGCGGGTCGTGAAGACGGACGCGGAGAGCGGTGCCCCGCTGGCCGGTGCGACGTTCCGGCTGTGGGAGGAGACGAACGGCGTCACCGGTCTCCAGACCGGTGGCGACGACCCGGACACGGCGGTCGGCGAGCCGTGTGTGACCGGCGCGGACGGTGTCTGCGAGCGGACGGTGGGGACGGGTACGTACTACTGGCGGGAGACCCAGGCGCCTGACGGGTACGACCTGCCCGCGAATCCGGTCTTCGGGCCGCTGGTGCTGACCGAGGAGAACGCAGAGGCGGGCGTCACCGCCGAGGCGGACAACTCCCGTACGCCGATCCCGCCGGGGACCGGGTCGGTGCGTCTGGTCAAGACCGACGCCGACAGCGGGATGCCGCTGGGTGGTGCCACCTTCGAGCTGTGGGAGGAGACGAACGGCGTCACCGGGCTGCAGACCTCGGGCGACGAGCCCGACACCCGGATCGGGACGCCCTGCACCACCGGCTTCGCCGGACTGTGCGGCTTCGGCGGGCTCGACCACGGCACGTACTACCTGCGGGAGACGGCCGCTCCTGACGGCTACGACCTGCCGGCCGACCCGGTCAGCGGGCCGTACGTGGTGAGCGCCGAGCAGGAGGCCGTCTTCGTCACCCTGGACAACGAGCGGGGCGACGACCCCGGTCCGGGCCCGGACCCCTGTGAGCCGAAGGGCTACGGCGACGAGGGCTACGGCGACGAGTGCCCCGACAGCGTACGGCGGACCGTCTCCGCCTGACGCGGTGACCGAGAGGGGCGGACGGTGAGGTCACCGTCCGCCCCTTCCGGCGGTCGGGAGCCGTCCGGTCTTCCTGCCGTCAGGGGCCGTCCGCTCTTCCGGCCGTCAGGTCGTCCCGCCCGGCGCACGGGTGGTGCTGTCGCCGGGGACCAGGGCGGGGAGCAGCGGCCGGGGGCGCGGGTCCGGCGGCGCGGCGGCGGAGGAGGCGGCGCCGAGGGCGAGGGCGACGGCCTGCCGGGCCATCGCGCGCTTGGGGAGGACCACGCTGGTGAGCGTCCGGCCGGACAGCACGCCGGCCGGGGTGTCGTCGTGCGCGACCACGGACAGGTCGCCGGGGACGGTGCGGCCCAGGGCCCGGGCGGCCTCCACGGCGGCGACCGCGAGGACGTCGTGGGTGGCGAAGAGAGCCGTCGCCTCCGGGTGGTCCCGCAGCGCGTCGAGGGCCGCCGCGAGGCCGCCCCGGAAGGTGGGTTCGGCGGCCGTCCGCACGGCGTCGTCCGGCAGCGGGACCCCGTCCTCGCGGAAGGCCCGCCGGAAGCCGGCCGTCCGGACGGTGTGCGCGGGGCTGGCGAGGACGAGGGCCCGTTCGTGCCCGAGCGCCCGCAGATGCCGGCCGGCGAGGTGGCCGCCGTGCTCGTAGTCGACCGTGACCACCGGGAAGCCGTCCGGCAGCGCGGCCTCCCAGGCGCACAGCACCACCGGGAAGCGGGCGTCCGCGAGGAGCGGCAGATGGCCGGTGAGCCCCTGGTCGCCGGCGATCAGCAGGGCGTCCACGGAGCGGCCGGCCAGCGCGGCCAGGTGGCGCCGGGCCCGCTCCCCGTCGAGGCGGGTGGTGCACAGCAGCAGCCGGTGGCCGCGCTCCTCCAGGGCGTCCTCGACCTCCTCGACGACGTCCGCGTAGAACGGCGCGGAGACGGTCGGGACGAAGAGCCCGACGGTGCGGCTGCTGCCGGTGGCGAGCGAACGGGCCACCAGATTGGGCACGTAGCCGAGCTCGGCGATCGCGGCGCGGACCCGCGCCTCGGTCGCCGGGCGCACCGCGACGCGCCCGGTGACGACGTTGGAGACGGTCTGCTTGGTGACGCCGGCCCGCTCCGCCACGTCCTGCATGGTGACCATGACGCCCCCCCGTCGCCCCCGCCCCGCCAGGCTCGCAACGTAACCGGGCCCCCACCTGCGGTCAAGCCGTTCCCGCGCTTCCCCGGGGTCCTGTCGGTCCGTCAACTCCCTTGTGGAGAAAGGGCGCAGTCAGGCGCATGGCTCTTGTTTTACCGGTCAAATGCGCTCTAGGGTCCGTGCCACCAGCGGCTCGACTCCTCCACCCCAGGGAGTACTCGTGCACCTTCCGCGCAGCAGATTCGCGCGCACGCTCGTCGCGGCGGCCCTGGCCGTGAGCGGCGGCGCCGCCCTCGCCGCCGCCCCGCCGGCCGGCGCCGCGCCCGCCCCCGCGACCACCGCGTCCGCCACCGCCACCTACACGGTCACCGTCGGCGCCAAGGGTTCGTGGAACCGGCCCGACGACACCCCCGCCAGTCCGTACATCGACAAGGACGGCACCTTCTACTACCAGCAGGCCCACGCCTTGTACGGGGCGACCGACCCCCGCAAGTGGACCTTCTACACCGGCACCGACTTCGACTCCGCCACCCGCTCGTCGGCGATCAGCGACGCGGTGGACCCGGCGAACCCGGCCGACCGCAACAACGACACCACCTGGCGCTGCAACAACAGCGTCACCGGCGTGGAGTCCACCCCGGCCCCCGCCGGCAGCGGCTACGCCCACCGCAACTACTGCGACCTGACCGGGATGTGGGTCGATCCGGACACCGGCGACTGGTACGGCCTCGTCCACAACGAGTTCACCCCGCAGCCCTTCTCCGACGGCATCCACTACGACGGCATCGACTACGCCGTCTCCCGGGACCAGGGCCGGACCTGGACCGTCAAGGACCACGTCATCACCTCGCCGTACAGCACCGAGCGCGGCGACACCGCCGCCTTCCCGCAGCAGACGTACCACTACGGCACCGGCGACCCCCGGCTCTTCGTCGACACCGCCTCCGGCTACTTCTACGCCTTCTACGGCTCCCGGATCGTCAACAAGGGCGGCGGCTGGGCCGCGTTCTACGGGCACGTCGCCCGCGCCCCCATCTCCGGGAAGATGGCGCCCGGTTCGTGGCGCAAGTGGTACGACGGCGCCTGGACGCAGCCCGGCGTCGGCGGCCGGGAGTCCACCATGGTCCCGGTCGGCGCGGGCAGCGCGACCGGCTACGTGCCCAAGGAGAAGGAGTACGACCCCGCGAACGCCGGCTCGGTGAGCCAGCAGGTCGCCGCCGGGCTCACCCCCGCCACCTCCCCGCTCTTCGTCATGGACATCACCTACAACGCCTACCTCGGCCTGTACATCGGCGAGCCGCAGGCCGTCGACCAGAGCGGCGACGCCCCGCAGGAGATCTACGCGACCACCGACCTGACCACCCAGAAGTGGTTCCGGCTCGGCGACACCGGCAGCTACCGCACCGCCTCCTGGTACCGCTGGTTCCTCGACGCCGGCAACCGCACCGGCTCCGGCATCGTCGGCAGGGACTTCCGCGCCTACTGCTCCTTCGGGTGCTCCGGCGGCGCCAGCGGCGAGTACGTCAACCTCAGCATCGGGACGAACGAGCCCGCCGCCCCCGTCGACACCGCCCGCGCCTACCGGATCGCCGCCGCCGACGGCCGGGTGCTGGCCCAGGTCTCCGGCGGCTCCGCCACCACCTCCACCGCGGCCGCCACCGGCTCGGCGCTGGAGCACTGGACCTTCAGCGCGAAGGGCGACGGCTCCTACCGCATCGCCAACGCCGCCACCGGCGGCCTCCTCGGCGTCGCCTCCACCGGGCCCGGCACGCGCGCGTGGGGCACGAAGCCGACGGTCGCCGCGGCGGCCTCCGGCACCGGCCAGGACTGGTTCGTGATCCGCGGCGCCTCCGCCGCCGACAACACCCCCACCGGCACGGTCAAGCTGGTGAACCGGTACAGCGGCCTCGTCCTCGGCCTCTCCGCCGCCACCGCCCGCACCGCCGAGACCGCGCCCGCCCGCAGCTGGACCGACACCACCGGCTCCCCGGTCGGCGCCGGCCGCACGGCCGCCGAGCAGACCCTCACCCTCACCCCGGTCGGCGACGCCCCGCGGACCGTCACCCTCGTCGCCGGCGGCAAGGCCCTCGACAACCCCGACAGCAGCACCGCCGACGGCACCGGGCTGGTCACCTGGACCCCGAACGGCGGCGCCAACCAGAAGTGGACCCTCACCCCGCACGCCGACGGCGGCTACGAGCTCCGCAACAACGCCTCGGGGAAGTGCGCGGACATCGAGAGCGGCTCCACCGCCGCCGGCGCCCGGGTCATCCAGTGGACCTGCCACGGCGGCGCCAACCAGCGCTGGACGCTCCGCCGGCTCCCCGACGGCACCTCCACCGTCACCTCCGTGCGCAGCGGCCTCCTCCTGACCACCGCCTCACCGGCGAACGGGGCCAAGGTCACCCAGCAGCCGGACACCGGCAGCGCCCTCCAGCACTGGACGACCGGCTGACCGGAGCCTTCTCCTCCACCCGGGGGGGGGGGGGGGCGGGCGGGGCGCGCGCGGC
>NZ_JBHYKM010000121.1:0-23192 GCF_042741435.1 Streptomyces sp. NPDC058955
CCCCACCCTCACACACCCCACCCCCCCCCCCCGTCTTTTGGTGGTTTGTGGGTGTTTTTTTGTGTTCCACCCCCCCCCCTGGGTGTGGGGGTGGGGGCCCCCCCCCCCCCGCGGGTGCGTCGGGGCCGGTCAGGGGGTGTAGGTCTCGGCCGCCTCGGAGACGAAGGGCTGCCGGACCGTACGCATCCCGCCGGGGACCTTCTTGTCGGGCTGGAGGATGACCGACTCGCGGGACGAGGGGGCCTTCGGGTCGCTGAAGTCGTGGGTCGTGCCGAAGCCGGGGTCGTGGGCGCTGAGGATGAGCAGCGCCTTGGCGACGCCCTCGCGGCTGAGGTCGCCGTTCTCGCACGCCTTCTTCAGGATCTCGCCGAAGGCCGACGCGGCGGTCCAGCCGGCGACGACGCCGTTGTCGAGGCCGTCGTCCGGGTAGGCGGCGGCGTAGTCGGCGGCGAGCTTCTTCGCGACCGGGGTGTCGGCGCCGATGGGGAGGCTCGGGGAGGCGAACCAGTACATCTTCTCCAGGGCCGGTCCGGCCTGGGTGCCGAGGAGCTGCGGGGCGAAGGCCGAGTTGTTGCCGACGACGGGGACGCGCAGGCCGGTCGCGGCGGCGACGCCGACGAGGGAGGCGGCCTGGCGGGGTCCCGCGCTGACCAGGACGGCCTTCACCCCGGCCTGCTTGAGCGCGGCGACCTGTGCCGACATGTCGTTGTCGGTGGGCTTGATCTTCTGCTCGACGACGGTGAGCCCGGCCTTCTCGGCGGCGTACTTCGAGCCCTTGAGCGCGTTCTCGCCGTAGTCGCCCTCGAAGTAGACGTGGCCGAGCCTGTCGCCGGACTTCAGGCCCTTCTCGGTGACGAGGAAGTCGACGGCGTTGATCGTCTCGACGTCGTAGGTGGCGCCGAGGACGCGGATGTACGGGGAGCCGAGCAGCGAGGCCGACCACGCCTGGGGCATGACCAGGCCCTTGTCCTGGCCGTCGACGCGCTGCTTGACGGCGGCGACGAACGGGGAGCCGATGAACTGGGCGTAGCCGACGACCTTGGGCTCCAGTTCGGTGTAGGCGGCGAGCGCCTTCTGCGGGTCGTAGCCGTGGTCGCGGACGGTCAGCTCCAGCGTGCGGCCGCAGATGCCGCCGGCGGCGTTGACCTGCTTCACGTACAGCTGCTGGGCCTGGGTGACGCTCTTGCCGAGGGTGGCGTAGACGCCGGTCATGTCGGTGAGCGCGCCGAGCGTGATGGTGGTGTCGGTGACGCCCTCGCCGGCCTTGATCCCGCCCGCGCCGGTCTCCTTGCCGTCGCCGGACTTCGCCTTGGAGCTGCAGCCGGCGGCGGTGAGCGCGACCAGGGTGGCGAGCGCCGCGGCGAGGCCCCGCACGGCCGCCTGTCGTCTGTGCTTCATCGTGTCTCCCCTGAGGGTCGGTGGATCGGGGTGCGCGCGACGAGCCTCGCGAGGCCGCCGGGCAGGAAGAGGACGGTGCCGACGACGGCGGCGCCGTACAGGTAGCGGGCGGCCTCGCCGGGGGCGACGCCGCCGGTGCCGGGGGCGGAGACCAGCGGCAGGGCCTCGGCGTACCGGCCGAGCACCTGCGGGAGGAGGGCGACGAAGATCCCGCCCGCGACGGCGCCGGCGACCGAGCCGAGCCCGCCGATGACGATCATCGCGAGGTACTCCAGGGAGAGCGCCATGCCGAAGTACTCGGGCACGGTCCGCTGGAAGACCAGGGCGAGCAGGACGCCGGCCAGGCCGGCGTACATGGAGGAGAGGACGAAGACGGCGGCCCGGTGCCGGGCGACCGGGATGCCCAGGACGCCGGCGGCGATGCGGTGGTCGCGGATGGCGTTCATGGCCCGTCCGGGGCGGCCCCGGAGCACCCCGCGGGCGAACAGCACCCCGCCGAGGAGCAGGGCGAGCCCCAGGTACCAGAGCTTCTCGACGGAGCCGAACGGTACCTGGAGGACGAGGAGTTCGGTGTCGTCGAAGGTGAGGCCGAAGAGGTGCAGCGGAGGGACGGCCCGTCCGTTGTAACCACCGGTGAGGCCGTGGGCGTTGAACAGGACGTGCTGGCCGATGAAGATCAGCGCGAGGGTGGCGATGCCGAGGTACGCGCCGTGCAGCCGGCCCGCGATGGGGCTGAACACCCCGCCGGCCAGACCCGCGAGACCGACGGCGAGGACGGCGGCGAGCCAGCCGGGCAGGCCGAGGCCGGCGAGCCCGTCGGTGCCGTCGCCGGCGAGGGCGCAGTAGCCGTAGGCGCCGACGGCGAGGAAGAAGGCGTGGCCCATGGAGAGCTGGCCGGTGGCGCCGGTGAGGAGGTTGATGCCGACGGAGCCGATGGCGGCGGCCATGGCGAACAGCCCGGCCTGGAGCCAGAACCGCTCCAGGTAGAAGGGGAGGGCGAGGAGGACCAGGCCGGCGGCGGCGTAGCCGTACGCCCTGACGGGGATCCTGCGGCGCTCAGACACGGGCGAGCTCCTTCGTGCCGAAGAGGCCGGCCGGGCGGATCAGCAGCACCGCGACCATCACCAGGTACGGGGCGAGGTCGCCGATCCCCCGGCCGAGGAAGGCCAGGTCGGACTGGTAGCCGGTGGCGAGGGACTCGGTGACGCCGACGATCAGTCCGCCGGCGAGCGCGCCGGTGGTCGAGTCGAGGCCGCCGAGGATCGCGGCGGGGAACGCCTTGAGGGCGGCGAGCGAGGTGCCCCGTTCCAGGCCGGGGGTGGGGAAGACGGTGAGGAAGAGCGCGGCGACCGCGGCCAGGGCACCGGCGACCGCCCAGGCACCGAGCGAGACCCGGCCCAGCCGGACGCCCATCAGCGCGGCGGTCTCCTGGCTCTCGGCGGCGGCCCGCATGGCCACGCCCCAGGAGGTGTGCCGGAAGGCGAGCAGGAAGGCGGTGATGAGGAGGGCGGCGGCGAGCAGGGCGGCGATCCGGGTCTCGGCGATCGTCACCGGGCCGAGGGTGACGACGGCGTCGCCCCACGGGTCGCCGAGGGCGAGGATGTCGGTGCCGATCCGGCGGGTCAGCTCGGTGGCGAGGAGGATGTCGACGCCGATGGTGACGATGGCGAGGACGCTGTGGTCGGCGCCCCGGTGGCGGCGCATCACCAGGAACTCGACGGCGGCGCCGACGACGGCCGCGCCCGCCGTCCCGGCGGCCAGCGCGGGCCAGAAGCCGAGCGGTTCGTGGAGGACGGCGACGAAGTAGCCGCCGGCCAGGAGCAGCGAGGCGTGGGCGAAGTTGACGACCTCCGTGGCGCGGAAGATGACGACGAAGCCGAGGGCGATGAGGGCGTAGATGGAGCCCAGGGAGAGCCCGTTGATGAGGAACTCGGCGAAGGTGCTCACGCGGCGGTCTCCTCTCCGAGGTAGGCGCGGACGACCGCCGGGTCGTTCTGTACGTCGGCGGGGCTGCCGTCGGCGATGCGGCGGCCGAATTCGAGGACGGTGACGGAGTCGGCGAGCCGCATGACCAGGCCCATGTCGTGCTCGACGAGCAGGACGGAGATGCCGAGGCCGTCGCGGACGCCGGCGATGACGGCGGCGGTGTCGCGCCGCTCGTCGGCGGTCATGCCGGCGACCGGTTCGTCGAGGAGGAGCAGGGTGGGCTCCATGCAGAGGGCGCGGGCCAGTTCGGCGAGCTTCTGCTGTCCGTACGGGAGCGAGCCCGCGGGCTTCGCGAGCTGGTCGCCGAGGCCGACGAAGTCGGCGATCTCCCGGACGCGGGCCCGGTGCCGGGCCTCCTCGCGGGCGGCGGACGGCAGCCGGAGCCCGGCGGCGAGGAAGCCGGTGCGGGTGAGCCGGTGGCGGCCGAGCATCAGGCTGTCCTCGACGGTGGCGCGCGGCGGCAGCGCCAGGTTCTGGAAGATCCGGCCGACGCCGAGGGCGGCGATCCGGTGCGGGGGCAGAGCGGTCAGCTCGTGGGCGCCGAGGCGTACCGAGCCGGAGGTGGCCCTGTACACCCCGGAGAGCACGTTGAAGCAGGTGGACTTCCCGGCGCCGTTGGGCCCGATGAGGGCGTGCACGGTGCCGGGGCGGACGGTGAAGTCGACGCCGTCGAGGGCGGTGAGTCCGGCGAAGCGGACGGTGAGGCCGGTGACGGTGAGCCCGGGGACGTCGTCGCGGGCGGGCGGGGTGCCGGGCGCGGGGGTGCGCGGGGCGGGGACGGCCGGCTCGTCCGGGGTGCGCTCGCTCATCGGGGGGTCTCCTTGCCGCGCGGGCCGCGGGCGGGGACCCGGGGCGCTTCGTCCCAGCGGGACAGGACGGGGTGGGCGGCCCGGGCGCGGGCGGCGTCCTCGGCCGCGTCGGCGTCGTCGACGCCGTGGTAGCGGCGGCGGACCTCGTCGGTGGCGGCGTGTTCCGCCGCCGGGCCGGAGAGGGCGACCTCGCCGACCTCCAGGACGTACGCGTGGGAGGCGAGCCGCAGGGCGAGCGCCGCGTTCTGCTCGACGAGGAGCACCGCCGTGCCCTGGGCGTTGATCTCCCGGACGGCGTCCGCGATCCGGGCCGCCATCAGCGGGGCCAGGCCGAGCGAAGGCTCGTCCAGGAGCAGCAGTTCGGGGGCGGCCATCAGGGCCCGGCCGACGGCGAGCATCTGCTGTTCGCCGCCGGAGAGCAGCCCGGCGGGCTGCCGGGAGCGCTCGGCGAGGACGGGGAAGAGTTCGTGGACCCGGCGCAGGGCGGCGGCCTTCGCGGCGCGGTCGCCGCGCCGGGCGAGCCCGCCGGCCCGCAGGTTGTCCTCGACCGTCATCCGGGCGAAGACCTGCCGGCCCTCGGGGACCTGGCAGACGCCGGCGGCCACGACCCGGTCGGGCGGCAGCCCGTCGAGCGGCCGGCCGGCCGCGGCGACCGTGCCGGAGACCACGGCGCCGCCGTGGAACCGCAGGGTGCGCGAGACCGCCCGCAGCAGTGTGGACTTGCCGGCGCCGTTGCCGCCGAGGACGGTGACGACGGCGCCCGCGGGCACGGTCAGCGACACGCGCCTGAGCGCGTGCACCGGTCCGTATCCCGCCGTCAGGTCCGTCACCGTCAGGGCGGGTGCGGTACCTCCCATGACTCCCCTTTCCCCGGCCGCCGTTGTTACTCGTGCGTGCTACTCGGCCGTTCGGTGGCGCTCACCCCAGCACCGCGTGGACCGCCCGTCCACGCCCGGCGGGAGAAACGCTGCCGGTGACCAGCGGGGACGCCGGAGGGCTGTGCATGCGCACAACGCTGCGCGTCAGGGCGTTGCCGTGGGGCGCGGGGCGGTGGATGCTCCCGGCATGGGACGGCGCAGACGGCGGACCGGTGACGACTGGAAGGTGCTCGCCCGCGCGTGCACGGCGCTTCTGGAGCGGGTGCCGGAACTGGTGGACGAGCATCTGACGGAGCTGCACGCATACGAGCCCGCCTACGGGCGGATCGTGCCCTACGACCAGCACTGGCAGGAGGCGCAGGAGGCGATGCGGATCGGGATCGAGATGATCTCGGCGCCCCGGCACTCGCCCCGGCGGGACCTGGAGCACGCGGAACTGCTGGGCCGGCGGCGGGCCGAGCAGGGCCTGCCGCTGGAACTGGTGGTGCACGCGTACCGGCACGCCGGGCACCTGGTGTGGGAGGCGCTGATCGAGGGCGCGGGCCCCGACGCGGCGCAGCTCGCGGCGCTGATGCAGTCGGCGACGACGGTCTGGTCGGCGGTGGACGCGCAGGCGGACCGCGCCTCGGAGGCGTACCGGGCGACCGAGGCGGAGCTGCGGCGGCGCACGGACGAACAGCTGCAGGCGCTCCTGGACGCGCTGTTGCAGGGCCAGCGGGCGCCGGAGATGGTGGCGCGGGCGGCGGCGGGCCTGGACCTGCCGGAGCAGGGGCGGTACGCGGTGGTGGTGCTGCGGCCGGACCGGCGGGAGGAGCGGGAGCCCTTCCACCGCCGGGTGCGGGCGGACGGGCTGCGGTTCCTGTGGCGGATGCGGGCCGACTGCGAGATCGGGGTGGTGGCGCTGTCCGACGGCACGGACCTCGACGCGCTGGCGGACCTCCTCGACGGGCGGGCACCGGGCCCGGGCGGCATCAGCCCGGTCGTCACGGGCCTCACCGAACTGGGCCGCGCCCGCCGCCTCGCCGAACTCGCCCTCCGCACCTGCCCGCCCGGCACCCGCCAGGTCGTCCGCCTGGACCGCCGCATGGCCGGCGCGCTGATCGTGGGCCAGCCGGACCTCGCGGAACTCCTCGTCACGGACGTCCTCGGCGCCCTCCTCGAACTGGACCCGGCGGACCGGGCGGTGCTGCTGGAGACGCTGGACGCGTGGCTGGAGTGCGAGGGTTCGGCGGGGCGGGCGGCGGGGCGTCTGTACTGCCACCGCAACACGGTCTTCAACCGGCTGCGGCGGCTTGAGCAGTTGACGTCCCGGTCGCTGTCCCGGCCGCGGGACCTCACGGAGATGACCTTGGCACTGGACGCGTTCCGGCTGACTGCGTCAGGGTGAGCGGATGACGTCCCCTTCACCGTCCGTGCCCTCGCGCACACCGCCCGTGTCCCAGGGGGCCCGCTCGCTGCGGGTGGTACTGCTCTTGGGGGTGCTGTTCGTCGCGATGGCGGGGTGTGCCGCCTACGTGCTGGTCGACGGGGCCGGTCCGCCCTATCTGCAGAGCTCCGACGTCGAGGGTGTCTGGACCGAGGAGGGCGGCGAGGGGCGCCTGACGCTGCGCAAGGACAATACGGCGGAGCTGACCGGCACCGCGCTGAACGGCGGACCCGACGGGCCGCCGCTCCGGGGGACCTGGAGGGTGGACATCCCCGACGAGCCTCGTACGGTCGAGCTGAACTTCCCGTATTCCGTGGGGATGGACGTCTACGAGTCGGGCGGACGGGCGACCCTCTCCAGCCGGGTCGGCACCGACGGCACCTGGTCCCACAGCGACTACGTACGCGAGCCCCGCTGACCTGGCAGGATCCCCCCGTGACCACGATGACGAACGCGCGTACGACACGACGGCGGCCGGTGCTCGGAGGGGTGCTGATCGCGGCCGGGCTGCTGGCCCCGATCGTCCAGGCGCTGGGCTGGCAGGTGGCGGAGTCGACCCGGCTGGTGGTGCTGCTCGCCGTGTTCGGGGTCGTCTGGCCGTACTGGTTCGCCCTGTTCGCCCTGTTCGGCGCCGGCGTCTGGCTGGTGAGCGAACGGCGGTCGGTGTGGCTGCCGGTGGCCGGCGTGTGCGCGGCGGCGGCCGGCGGGCTGCTGTTCCTCCGGCTGGTCTTCCTCGACCTGCTCTCCCCCGGCTGGGAGGAGTCGCAGCGCCACCCCGCGCCGGGAGGTGTGGAGCGGTACGTGACGGTGGAGACGGGTGTCGCGATCATCGACCCCCTGTGGCGGGTGACGGTCGTGTCCGGGTCGGGTCTCACCGCGCGGAGCCATCCGGTGGCCACGTACGGCGAGCGATCGGGCTTCCTCGCGGTCGCGTGGGACGGCCCGGACGCCCTCCTGGTCACCGGCGACGACGGGACGACGCGGATCACGCTGGATCCGTCGACCGGCGCTCCGGACCGGACGGTCGACGCGGGCTGACGGCCGCGCGGGCCGGGCGTCACGGGACGCCCGGCCCGTACCCGCTACGCCAGGAAGTCCCGCGCGATGTGGGAGGCGACTTCCTCCAGGAGGGGGCCCGCGTTCGGGATGGACTTGGCCGGGTCCGGCTCCAGGGCGGAGAGGGGGTAGGCGCGGCGGATGCCGGCGGCGCCCAGGGTCTCGGGCGGGAGGGCGAGGCGGCCGCAGACGGCGACGACCTCCTTGCCGGCCGCGCGGGCCGCCGCCGCGACGCCCGCGGGGGCCTTGCCGTGCAGGGTCTGCGCGTCGAGCGAGCCCTCGCCGGTGATGACGAGGGTCGCGCGCTCCAGGGCGGGGGCGAAGCCGAGGACCTCCAGCATCAGCTCGATGCCGGGGCGGAAGCTCGCGCCGAGGAGGAGGGCGCCGTAGCCGATGCCGCCGGCGCCGCCCGCGCCGGGCGAGGCGGCGAGTTCGGTGGCCTTGGGGCCGATCGCCCGCTCCAGGACCTGCGCGTAGTGGGCGAGGGCCGCGTCGAGGGTCTCGACGTCCTCGGGCGTGGCGCCCTTCTGCGGGCCGTAGACGGCGGGGGCGCCCTTGGGGCCGGTCAGCGGGTTGTCGACGTCGCTGGCGAGGATGAACTCGACGGCGTCGAAGCGCGGGTCGAGGGCGGTCAGGTCGGCGGAGGCCAGCTCCGCGAGGGCCGCGCCGCCGGGGCCGACGGGCTCGCCGGCCGCGTCGAGGAAGCGGGCGCCGAGCGCGGCGAGCATGCCGGCGCCGCCGTCGGTGGTGGCGCTGCCGCCGACGCCGAAGACGATCGTGGTCGCGCCCGCGTCGAGCGCGGCCCGCAGCAGCTCGCCGGAGCCGTACGTCGTCGCGGTCAGCGGCGCGAACGTGCCGGCCGGGAGGAGCTGGAGGCCGGATGCCTCCGCCATCTCGACGACGGCGGTGGTGCCGCGCAGCGCGAACGCGGCGGTGACGGGGTCGCCGACCGGTCCCGTGACCCGTACCTCACGCCGCTCGAAACCGGCCGCGACGGCCGCCGCGACCGTGCCGTCGCCGCCGTCGGCGACGGGCAGGGCCTCGACCGAGAGGCCGGGGACGACCTTCCGGAGTCCCGCCGTGACCCGCTCCGCGACCTGTACGGCCGTGAGCGAGCCCTTGAACTTGTCGGCCGCCACCAGCACGTGAGCGACCTGAGTTGCTGCTCCGTCCGTCACCTTGCATCCCTTGCTTTCGAACAGGCAGTCGCGCCAGGGCCGACCCTATCCGCACGGCCGGACGGCGTGCCACCCCCGGATGAAGGGAAATGTCCGACCATAGTGGGCTCACATGAGCACGGATATGAACGAGCGGCCGTCCCCGGATCACGTACCGGAACGGCACGCGCCCGACGCGCAGGTCATCGGGATCGGCGTGGCGGCCGTCGTGGGGGTGGTCGGCTGGGCGGCGCTCGGCGAGGACTCCTTCGACAGCGCCTCCTCCGCCGCCCTCTCCTGGGTGCTGAACAACTTCGCATGGCTGTTCGTGGTCGCCGCGGACGCCTTCCTGGTGCTGTGCGTGGTGCTCGCGCTGAGCCGCTTCGGCCGGATCCGGCTGGGCGCGGACGACTCGGAGCCGGAGTTCACCAACCTGGCGTGGATCGCGATGATGTTCAGCGCCGGCATGGGCATCGGCCTGATGTTCTACGGCGTCGGCGAACCGCTGCAGCACTTCCTGGACCCGCCGCCGGGCGGCGGTCCGGCCGGGACGGGCGCGGCGGCCCGGACGGCGATGGAGTACTCCTTCTTCCACTGGACGCTGACCCCGTGGGCGATCTACGGCATCGCCGGCCTGGCGCTGGCGTACGCGGGCTTCCGCAAGGGCCGCGGCAACCGGCTGAGCAGCGCCTTCGTCCCGCTGCTCGGCGCCCGCCGGGCCGCGTCCTGGCAGGGCAGGGCGATCGACCTGCTCGCCGTCTTCGCGACCGTCTTCGGCACGGCGACGAGCCTGGGCCTGGGCGCGCTGCAGGTCTCCGAGGGCCTCGACCTCACGATGGGCGTCGAGGACTCGACGGCCACCCAGCTGGTCATCATCGCGTCGCTGTCGGCGGCGTTCGTCCTGTCGGCCTTCTCGGGCCTGCACAAGGGCGTGAAGTGGCTGTCGACGCTGAACATCGTGCTCGCCGCCTGCCTGGCGCTCTTCGTCTTCCTGCTCGGCCCGACGGTCTACATCCTGGACACCGTCCCGGCCTCGGTCGGCGGCTACCTGCACGAGCTGCTGCCGATGGCGAGCCGCACCGGCGCCTTCACGGACCGTGAGTGGCTGGGCGCCTGGACGATCTTCTACTGGGCGTGGTGGCTGTCCTGGGCGCCGTTCGTCGGCACCTTCATCGCCCGCATCTCGCGCGGCCGGACGATCCGCGAGTTCCTGGTGGGCGTGCTGCTCGTGCCGTCGGGGGCGACGGTGGTCTGGTTCTGCGTGATGGGCGGCACGGCGATCCGTCTGGAGTCCACGGGCGAGGCCGATCTGGCGACCGCCGTGAAGGACGGGGCGGAGGCGTCGCTCTTCGCGATGCTGGAGGCGCTGCCGCTCGGCACGGTCACCTCGGTCGTCGCGATGCTCCTGGTGATGACGTACTTCGTGACCAGCGCCGACTCGGCGTCCCTGGTCATGGGCTCGCTGACCAGCCGGGGCTCGCTGCACCCGCCGACCTGGCTGGTGGTGACCTGGGGCGTGCTGATGGCGGCCGTCGCGGCGGTGCTGCTGGTGGCGGGCGGCCTGAACTCGCTCCAGACGGCGACGATCCTGGTGGCGCTGCCGTTCGTGGTGGTCATGCTGGTGCTGTGCTGGGCGCTGGTCAGGGAGCTGCGCGAGGACCCGGGCGCGGGCCCGGCCCGGCACCACGCCCTGCACGGGCTGCGGGACGCGGTGCGGACCCTGGTCGGCGAGGCGATGACCGAGCAGGGCGGCGGCACCCGGCACCACCGGCTGCACCGCGCGGCCCGCTCCCGCGCCGACGCGGAGGGCGGCGAACCGCCGCGGGAGGGAGGGGCGTGACGGGCGGCACGGCACCCGCGGGGCCGGACCTCGCCGACCGGATCCTCGGCGGCTGGACCGGCCGGATCGCCGGGAACATGCTCGGCAAGCCGGTCGAGCAGGGCGAGCACTGGACGCGCGAGCGGATCGACGCCTATCTGCGGCTCACCGGCGCACTGCCGCTCACCGACTATCTGCCGCCCCCGCCGGCGGCCGGCGCGGAGGGCTTCGAGCTGCGGCCCGAGTGGCCCGCGTGCGTGCGCGGCGGGATCCGGGAGAGCTGCCGGGACGACGACGTCGACTACACCCTGCTCGGGCTGCACCTCCTGGAGACGTACGGCTTCGGCTTCACCACCGAGCAGGTGGGCGGGCTGTGGCTGCTGCGGCTGCCGTACCTCCAGACGTACACCGCCGAGCGGGCCGCGTACCGGAACCTCGCCAACGGGCTGCGGCCACCGCTGAGCGCCACCTACGACAACCCCCACCAGGAGTGGATCGGGGCGCTGATCAGGGCGGACGTCCACGGCTGGACGAGCCCCGGCGACCCGCGCCGGGCGGCCGGCCTGGCCCGCCGGGACGCGGTGGTCTCGCACACCGGGAACGGGGTGTACGGGGCGATGTGGGCGGCCGCCCTGGTCGCCGCCGCCTTCACCGCGCCCGACGCCCGCTCCGCCCTGGTCACGGCCCTGGAGGTGGTGCCGCCGGGCTGCCGGCTGGCCCGCACCGTGCGGGAGACGATCGCGCTGTACGAGGCGGGGCTCGACTGGTCGCGGACGCTCGACGAGATGGCGGCGCGCACGGCCGGCCTCGGCTGGATCCACGTGGTGCCCAACGCGGCGGTGCTGACCGCCGGGCTCCTCCACGGTGGGGGCGACTTCACCCGGACGATCGCGCTGACCGTGCGCGGCGGCCTGGACACGGACTCCAACGGGGCGACGGCCGGATCGGTGGCCGGGGTGCTGTGCGGGGCGGCGGCCATCCCGCCGCAGTGGTCGGCGCCGCTGCGCGACCGGGTGCGCAGCGCGGTGTACGGCTTCGACGGGGCGAGCATCCGCCAACTCGCCGCGCGGACGCTGCGGCTGGCTACGCTGGCGCCGTGACTGTCACCGATTACGCCACGTACATCGCCGGCCTCCCCCGCGTCCTCGCCGGTGCCGCCGCGCTCTTCCGGGACGCCCGGGGCCGGGTCCTCGTCGTGGAGCCCAACTACCGCGAGGGCTGGGCCCTGCCCGGCGGCACGATCGAGTCCGACACGGGCGAGACGCCCCGGCAGGCGGCCCGCCGGGAGACCGCCGAGGAGATCGGCCTGGACGTGCCGCTGGGGCCGCTGCTCACGGTGGACTGGGTGCAGAGCGCGCTCCGGCCGCCGATCGTGGCGTACGTGTACGACGGCGGGGTGCTGTCCGAGGAGCGGTTCGCGGAGATCCGGCTCCAGGAGGAGGAGTTGCTCTCCTGGAAGCTGATCGAGCGCTCCGAGGTGACGGCGCACCTGCCGGGCAGCCTGGGCCTGCGGGTGCTGGCCGCGCTGGACGTGCTGGCCGGCGGGCACGGCCCGGTGGAGCTGGAGAACGGGCTGCCCGCCGCAGGCTGACGCCTCGTCATCTCGACGGCATGGGCACGGGTTTCGCGTCGCGGCCGTCGCGGTCGAAGAAGGCCGTGATCGCCACGGACATCAGCAGCATCGCGACGACCGCCGACACGAGCCCGCCGACGACGACGCCGAAGCAGCCGCCGGCGACCAGCCGCGCGCGCCGGTCGGGATCCGCCGCCGTCATCCCTGCGGGGGTTCGGGCGGCAGCATCTCGCCCGTGCGGTTCGCCTCGTCGCGGGTGGCGGTCCTGGCCTCGGTGCGGTGGCCGCGCGCGATGTAGTCGCGGACGACCGCCTCCACGGCGTCCTGCGGGCTGCCGACGCCCGCCAGGACCATGACTTCCACGACGAGTTCCGCGTCGAGCGCGATGTTCACCTTGGCCATGAGCGGAACCTAGCACCGGGAAACCCGGTCGCGGGAGCGGGTCGGGCACGCCTACCCTCCCGCCATGACGATGGTCGCGATCCTCAGCGGTGCCGGTATCTCCACGGACTCGGGCATCCCGGACTACCGGGGGCCGAACGGGCTGTGGCGGCGGGACCCGGAGGCCGAACGGCTCGTCACCTACGGGCCGTACATGGCCGACCCCGAGGTCCGCCGCCGCTCCTGGCTGATGCGCCGCGACGCGCCCGTGCTGACGGCGGAGCCGAACGCGGCGCACCGGGCGATCGCCGCGTTCGAGCGGACCGGGCACGCGCTGCGGGTGATCACGCAGAACGTGGACGGGCTGCACCAGGCGGCCGGGCTGCCGGACCGGAAGGTCTTCGAACTGCACGGCACCGTGCGGTCGGTGGTGTGCACCGCGTGCCACGCCCGCTCGCCGATGGCGGAGGCGCTGGAGCGCCTGGAGGCGGGCGAGCCCGATCCGGTGTGCCGGGCCTGCGGCGGGATCCTGAAGCCGGCGACGGTGATGTTCGGGCAGCGGCTCGACCCGGTGGTGCTCGGCCACGCGATGTCGGTCGCCAAGGCGGCCGAGGTGTTCATCGCGGTCGGGACGAGCCTCCAGGTGCAGCCGGCCGCCTCGCTGGCCGGGATCGCGGCCGAGCACGGGGCCCGGCTGATCATCGTGAACGCCGAGCCGACCCCGTACGACCCGCTCGCCGCCGAGGTCCTGCGCGAACCGATCGGCACCGCACTGCCGGCCCTGCTCGACCGCCTCCGCTAGAAGAGGACGTCCGGGCCGTCGCCGGACTCGAAGGCGAGCAGCCGCTGCTTGCGGTCCAGGCCGCCGCCGTAGCCGGTGAGGCTGCCGCCGGAGCCGATGACGCGGTGGCAGGGGACGATGACGCTGACCGGGTTCTTGCCGTTGGCGAGGCCGACCGCGCGGGAGGCGCCCGGGTTGCCGAGGGCCTCGGCGAGTTCGCCGTACGTGCGGGTCTCCCCGTACGGGATGAGCCGGAGCTGCTCCCAGACGCGCAGCTGGAACGGCGTGCCCTCCAGGTGGAGCGGCAGGTCGAAGTCGGTGAGCTCGCCCGCGAAGTAGGCGTCGAGCTGGCGGATCGCCTCGCCGAAGGGGCGCGGGTCGGGCTCGCCGAAGGTCTCCTCGGGCGGGCGGTGGCGCTGGCCGGTCATGTGGACGCGGCTGAGGACGCCGTCGACGGCCACCAGGGTCAGCGGCTCGTAGGGGCTGTCCACGACCGTGTGCACGACGGTGCGGGGCATGGGGACTTCCTTACGCGGGGAGGTGGTTGATCGGGTGGGAGTCGGTCGCCCACAGGTACTGGACGGCGTAGGCGCGCCAGGGCGCCCAGTGGGCGGAGCGGGCGGTGAGCGCGGCGGGGCTGCCGGGCAGGCCCAGGCCCTCGGCGGCGCGGCGGACGCCGAGGTCGCCGGGGAGGAAGGCGTCGGGGTCGCCGAGCGCCCGCATGGCGATGACCTCGGTGGTCCAGGGGCCGAAGCCGGGCAGGGCGAGCAGCCGGGCGCGGGTCTCGGCGCGGTCCGTGTCGGGGCCGAGGGCCAGCTCGCCGTCGGCGAGGGCCCGGACCAGGGTGAGCAGGGTGGCGCGCCGGCTGCGGGGCAGGGCCAGGGTCTCGGGGTCGATCCCGGAGAGCGCCTCGGGGGTCGGGAAGAGGTGGGTGAGGCCGCCCTCGGGGTCGTCGACGGGGACGCCGTGCGCGGTGACGAGCCGGGCCGCGTGGGTGCGGGCGGCGGCCGTGGAGACCTGCTGGCCGAGGACGGCCCGGACGGCGAACTCGGCCGGGTCGACGGTGCCCGGGACCCGCCGTCCCGGCGCCTTGTCGACGAGCGGCGCGAGCAGCGGGTCGGCGCGGAGCCGGTCGTCGACGGCGACGGGGTCGGCGTCGAGGTCGAGGAGGCGGCGGCAGCGGCTGATGGCGTGGGTGAGGTCGCGGGGGTCGGTCAGCGAGAGCCGGCAGGCGATGTGGTCGGGGCGCGGCGCGAGGGCGACGATGCCGTGGCCGTACGGGAGGGCCAGGGTGCGCCGGTAGGCGCCGTCGCGCCACTCCTCGACCCCGGGGACGGCGGTGGCGGCGAGGTGGCCGAAGAGGTTGGACGGTTCGAGCGGGGCCCGGAAGGGCAGCCGGAGGCTGATCACGCCGGGGGTGTGCGGGGCGGCCGGCCGGGCGGCGCGGGCCCGCAGTTCGCCGGGGGTGAGGGCGAAGACCTGGCGGACGGTGTCGTTGAAGGAGCGGATGGAGGAGAAGCCGGCGGCGAAGGCGATCTCGCCGAAGGGCAGCGCGGTGGTCTCGACGAGGGTGCGGGCGGTCTGCGCGCGCTGGGCGCGGGCCAGGGCGAGCGGGCCCGCGCCCAGCTCGGCGAGGAGCTGGCGCTCGATCTGCCGGGTGGACCAGCCGAGCCGCCGGGCGAGCCCCGGCACGCCCTCCCGGTCCACCACCCCGTCCTGGATGAGCCGCACGGCGCGGGCGACGGCGTCGGCGCGCACGTTCCACTCCGGGGAGCCGGGGCTGGTGTCGGGGCGGCACCGCTTGCAGGCCCGGAAGCCGGCCCGCTGGCAGGCGGCGGCGCTGGGGTGGAACTCCATGTTCTCGGGCTTGGGCGGGACCGCGGGACAGCTCGGCCGGCAGTAGATCCGAGTGGTGCGGACGGCGGTGAAGAAGACGCCGTCGAAGCGGGCGTCCTTGGACTGGACGGCCCTCACGCAGCGCTCGGTCTCGGTGTGCATGGATCCAGGATCGGGGATCCGCGGGCACCCGGCTGGCAGAAAAGCGACATGGACGTTCAGGCGGGGACGTCGACCGTCCGGTAGTGGGTGGTGAGCCGTCCGTCGTCGCCGAGGACGTGGAAGGCGACCCCGGGCGGGGTGTCCAGGTGGACGTGCGGGCTGTCCGGGCCCGGGTGCTCCCAGGGCAGCCGGATCGTGGAGACGGTGCCGGGGGCGACGAGCAGGGGGCGGCCGGCGAAGGTGGTGGCGGCGGCGGTGTGGGCGTGGCCGGCGAGGAAGGCGGTGAGGTGCGGGTGGCGGTCGGCGAGCGCGGCGAGCCGGTCCTCGCCGAACTGGCGGATCTCGTCCACGTACGGGGTGTGCAGCGGCACCGGCGGGTGGTGGAAGGCGACGAGGACGGGGGTGTCGCGCGGGGTGTCGGTGAGGACCCGGTCCAGCCACTCCAGGGTGCCGTCCTCCAGGTGCCCGTCGTGCTTGCCGGGGATCGAGGAGTCGCAGACGGCGAGGACGAAGCCGTCGCCGCGCAGCACCTGGTCGACGGGGGCGGCCGGGGCCGGGTCGCCGTCCTCGTGGAGCAGCGGCCCGAGGCCGGCCCGGAAGGCCGCGCGGTCGTCGTGGTTGCCGGGGCAGACGACCAGCGGGTGGCGGCCGGCGAGGAGGTCGCGGGCGCGGTCGTACTCGGCGGGGGCGCCGTGGTCGGCGATGTCGCCGGAGACGAGGACGGCCGCGAGGTCGTACGGCAGCTCCTCCAGGTGGCGCAGGACGGCGCGGGTGCGCGCGGTGGCGCGCTCCTCCGTGTCGATGTGGATGTCGCTGACATGGGCGATGACGATCACGCGGTGGCCTCCGGCGGTCGGGGTGAACGGTGGTTCGCCCGGCCGACCGTACGGTGATCGCGTACGGACCCGTAAGGGCCACCTGACGCGGCGTGGCCCTTTTCGATCACCGGGCCTCGACCGCCCGGGGCCCGCTCACTCGAAGCGGGTGGGGTCCCCGGCGCCGACGCGGACGATCTCGGGGTCGCCGCTGGAGAAGTCGACGACGGTGGTGGGGACGGTGCCGCAGTCGCCGGAGTCGAGGACGGCGTCGACCTGGTGGTCGAGCCGCTCCTTGATCTCCCAGCCCTGGGTCAGCGGCTCCTCCTCGTCGGGCAGCAGGAGGGTGCTGGAGAGCAGGGGTTCGCCGAGCGAGGCGAGCAGGGCCTGGGTGACGACGTGGTCGGGGATGCGGACCCCGACGGTCTTCTTCTTGGGGTGGAGGAGCTGGCGGGGCACCTCCTTGGTGCCGGGCAGGATGAAGGTGTACGCGCCGGGGACGGCGGCCTTGACGGCGCGGAAGACCCGGTTGTCGATGTGCACGAGCTGGCCGAGCTGGGCGAAGTCCGCGCACATGAGGGTGAAGTGGTGCCGGTCGTCGAGGCGGCGGATCTCCCGGATGCGGTGGATGCCCTCGTGGTTGCCGATGCGGCTGCCGAGGGCGTAGCAGGAGTCGGTGGGGTAGGCGATCAGCCCGCCCTTGCGGATCGAGTCGGCCACGCCGTCGATGATGCGCGGCTGGGGGTTCTCGGGGTGCACGTCGATGTACTTCGCCATGCGCCGAGTCTAGGTTCCGCGGCCGTCCAGGTTCCTGAGGTGGCGCCAGACGGCCTTGGCGGCGTTGTGACCGGACATGCCGTGGACGCCGGGGCCGGGCGGGGTGGCGGCGGAGCAGAGGAAGACCGAGGGGTGGGGGGTGCGGTACGGCCACGGGGAGAGGGTGGGGCGCAGCACGAGCTGGAGGCCGCGGGCGGCGCCGCAGGCGATGTCGCCGCCGATGTAGTTGGCGTTGCGCGCGGCGAGTTCGGGCGGTCCCGCGGTGGCGCGGGCGAGGATCCGGTCGCGGAAGCCGGGGGCGAAGCGCTCGATCTGCCGCTCGATGGCGTCGGTGAGGTCGCCGCGCCAGCCGTTGGGCACGTGCCCGTACGCCCAGAAGACGTGCCGGCCCTCGGGGGCGCGGCTGGGGTCGACCAGGCTGGGCTGGGAGGTGATGAGGAACGGCACGTCGGGGGCGGTGCCGGAGGACGCCTGGCGCAGCGCGGTGTCGATCTCGCCGGCGGTGGGTCCGACCTGGACGGTGCCGGCCCGGCGGGCGGCCTCGGCGGTCCAGGGCACGGGGCCGTCGAGGGCGTAGTCGATCTTGAAGGCGGAGGCGCCGTACCTGTAGTGGGCATAGTGGTGGGCGCCGAAGCCGGTGATGCGGGCGAGGGCGGTGGGCGAGGTGTCGAAGAGGTAGGCGCGGGCGGGCGGCAGGTCGTCGAGGCGCTTGACCTCGAAGCCGGTGTGGACGGTGCCGCCGAGCTCGGTGAGGTACGCGGTGAGGGCGTCCGGGATCGCCTGGGAGCCGCCCCGGGGCACGGGCCAGCCGACGGCGTGCGCGGCGAGCGCGAAGACCAGGCCGACGGCGGAGGTGGCGAAGCCGTCGAGGGGGGCGATGACGTGCCCGACCATGCCGGCGAAGAGGCCGCGGGCCTTCTCGTCGCGGAAGCGGCGCAGCAGCCAGCTGGAGGGCTGCAGTCCGGTGAGGCCGAAGCGGGCGAGACCGACCGGGTCGCGGGGCAGCGCGGTCAGCGGCAGCTGCATGAAGTCCCGGGAGAGCGTCTCCCACTTGCCGAGGAAGGGGGCGACGAGCCGGCGGTACGCGCCGGCGTCGCGCGGTCCGAAGGAGGCGGCGGTCTCGGCGACGGAGCGGGAGAGGACGGCGGCGGTGCCGTCGTCCCACGGGTGGGCCATGGGCAGTTCGGGGTGCAGCCATTCCAGGCCGTACCGGTCGAGCGGCATGGTCCCGAAGACGGGCGAGCCGGCGCCGAGCGGATGGACGGCGGAGCAGGGGTCGTGGCGGAAGCCGGGGAGGGTGAGCTCCTCGGTACGGGCTCCGCCGCCGACGGTCTCCTTGGCCTCGAAGACGGCCACGGAGCGGCCGCGCCGGGCCAGTTCCACGGCGGCGGTCAGTCCATTGGGTCCCGCCCCCACGACGACGGCATCGAGCAGCGACGTCACCTCGGACTCCTCCCGTCGGCCGGCGGTTCGGCAGGGCCAGGATAGGCCCGTGCGCCCGGGCGGCGGGGCGGGCCCTCGGGAGCCGCCGGTTCCGCTGCGGGACCGGGGTGGCGGCCCCGGTGCGGGAAGGGGTGGTTCCGCGGCCGGGCGACGGGGCGGCCCCGGTCGGGGAAGGGCCGGTTCCGCGGCCGTACGGGCCCGGTGACCATCCGTCAGTCCTCGGCCGGGGCGCCGGCGAGGAGGGCGCGGATCCGTTCGGCGGTGGCCGCGTCCCGCGCCACCGTGAACGGCAGCGCATTGCCCCCGGTGATCCGGAACGGCTCGCCGGTGACGGTGGTCTGCGCGCCGCCCGCCTCGGCGACCAGCAGCAGCCCGGCCGCGTGGTCCCACGCGAGCTCCCAGCTGAAGGCGGTCGCGTCGAGGGTGCCGCGGGCGATGGACAGGTACTCCAGGCCGGCCGAGCCGCACGGCCGGGGCCGTACGCCCTCGGTGACCAGGCCGAGCAGGGCGCGCTTCTGGTCCGGGGTGGTGTAGTCGGGGTGCGAGGTGGCGACCTCCAGGACCGCGCCCGGGGCGGGCGAGCCGGACCGGAGCGGCCGCCCGTCGAGCGTCGCGCCGCGCCCCCGCACGGCGACGGCCAGCTCGCCGAGGGCGGGCGCGTACGTCCAGGAGGCGAGGATCTCGCCGTGCCGGGCGAGGGCCACCAGGGTGCAGAAGCCGGGGTCGCCGTGGACGAACTGGCGGGTGCCGTCGACCGGGTCGACGATCCACACGGGCGCGTCGCCGCGCAGCGCGCCGTACAGCTCCGGGTCGGCGTGCACGGCCTCCTCGCCGACCACGACGGAGCCCGGCAGCAGGGCCGTCAGCGCCCGCGTGAGGTGCTCCTCGGCGGCCCGGTCGGCGACCGTCACCAGGTCGTAGGGCCCCTTCTTCTCGCTGATCTCGTGGTCGGCGAGCTGTCGGAAGCGCGGCATGATCTCCGCCGCGGCCGCCTTGCGGACCGCTTCCTCCACCTCGGTCGTACCGCCGTCGAGGACGTGCTCAAGGAAGGATTCGATCATGCGTCCAGCTAAGCACGCGGGTCCGACAACCGGTACAGGGCCTCGGGGTCGTCGAACGCCCCGGCGTTAGGATCGCGTATCGGAGCGGGGCGGGGAGATGACGGACGACTACACCCACGGATACGCGTCGCTGTTCGCGGACGTCGTGGCCACCGGCAGGCGCCTGACCAGGCGCGAGATCGAGAGCCGCCGGGAGTCGGGCGAGGCGGCGGCCCGCGCGGGGCACTCCCTGCGGGACCTGGTCGGCGGCCACCTGAGCGCGGTGCGGTCCGCCTGGCCCGAACAGTCCCTGACGCGCCGGACGGCCCTGGACCTGCTCACCGCCGTCGAGCAGTCCGTCGACGCCTTCTCCTCGGGGTTCGAACGGGCCCAGCGGCTCGCCGTCCGGCAGGAGGAGGCCGAACGCCGCGAGTTCATCGACGACCTGCTGTACGGGCGCAGCGACCTGGGCCGGACGGCCGAGCGGGCCGAGCGGTTCGGGCTGCGCCTGTCCCAGGCGCACGCGGTCGCCGTCGCCCGGGGCCCCCGTGCGTACACCGAGGCGGACTCCGTCCCGCAGCAGGTGGAACGGGCCCTGATAGGGAGGTTCGGCGACCGGCACATCCTGCTCACCACGAAGGGCGGCCGGATGGTCTGCGTCGCCCCCGGCGACCAGGGCGAGGTCCTCTCCGCCTTCGCCAAGCAGGCGTTCGCCGCCACCGGCGGCGGCCAGACGGCGATCGGCCGGCCGCAGCCCGGGCCGCGCGGTGTCGCCCACTCCTACGAGGAGGCGCTCGGCGCCCTCGACCTCGCCGACCGCCTCGGCCTCGACGCGCCCGTCCTGCACGCCGTCGACCTCCTCGTCTACCCGGTCCTCACCCGCGACCGGCAGGCCATGGAGGACCTGGTGCGCAGCACCCTGGAACCCCTGCGGTCGTCGCGCGGCGGGGCGGAACCGCTCCTGGACACCCTGACCGCCTACTTCGACAGCGGGTGCGTCACCACGAGGACGGCCCAGGACCTGAACCTGTCCGTCCGGGCGGTGACCTACCGCCTGGAGCGCATCCACCGGCTCACCGGCACCGACCCGGCCGACCCGGCGAGCCGCTACACCCTGCAGACCGCGGTGATCGGTGCCCGCCTCCTCGGCTGGCCCGCCAAGCAGTTCTGAGCACGCCGGGCGGTCGGGCCCCGGCATCAAGAAGTCGTCAAGACTGCCGTACTCCGGCAATGCGGCCGTCCGCCGGTTCCCTCCAGAATGGCCCCGGCGGCGGCGCGGCGCGCGCCGCCGGTGCCGGGGTACGGAAACACCGACGGGGGGCGGACATGGGCGAACTCATGGACGCGGCCTTCGGATTCCCCGCGCTCGTGCTGACCGCGGCGCTCGCCGCCGTGATCGGCTTCCGGGTGCTGGTGCTCTGCCGCGTGGTCGCTGCGGACACCTTCGACGCCGACGCGGAGCGGGGCGCGCCGGTGCTCGGCGACATGCCCGTCGCCACCGCCGCGTCCGTCTTCGTGGCCACCGGCTGGGTGCTCGACGTCGGCGGCATGGTGCTGCTCGGCCGGTCCGGGCTGTCCGGCGCGTGGCGCCTGCCGCTCTCCGTCGCCGTGCTCGCGGGCGCACTGCTCGCGGCCCGGCGGCTGACCACGTACCTGGCCGGCCGTCGGCGGCGGGCCTCGTCCGGTCCGGCGCGGGGCGCCGTGCCCGAACCGGATGCCTCGCGCACCGCCTGAACGGCGACGCGGAGCCGTCCTCTCCCTTCGATCGACACGGGGTTCTCTCTCATGGATGCCATCACCTCGGGCGTCGGCGTGCTCGTCGCCGTCGTCCTGCTCGCCACCGTGGCGGCGCTGTTCGTGGTCGGCCGGCTGTTCCGGAAGGTGGAACAGGGCAAGGCGCTGATCGTCTCCAGGATGCGGAAGGTCGACGTGACCTTCACCGGGCAGGTGGTCCTGCCCGTGCTCCACAAGGCCGAGGTGATGGACATCTCGGTGAAGACCATCGAGATCTCGCGGACCGGCCGGGACGGCCTGATCTGCCGGGACAACATCCGGGCCGACATCCGGATCTCGTTCTTCGTCCGCGTCAACAAGACCGTCGAGGACGTCGTCAAGGTCGCCCAGGCGATCGGCACCGCCCGCGCCAGCGACCAGACCACCCTCCAGGAACTCTTCAACGCCAAGTTCTCCGAGGCCCTGAAGTCCGTCGGCAAGCAGATGGACTTCACCGACCTCTACACCAAGCGCGAGGAACTCCGCTTCCGCATCATCGAGTTGATCGGCATCGACCTCAACGGCTACAGCCTGGAGGACGCCGCCATCGACCACCTGGAGCAGACCCCGCTGACCCACCTCGACGCCGGGAACATCCTCGACGCCCAGGGCATCCGCAAGATCACCGAACTGACCGCCGCCGAGAACGTCCGCACCAACGAGCTGAGGCAGCACGAGCAGAAGGAGCTGACCCGGCAGAACGTCGACGCCCGCGAGGCCATCCTGGAGCTGGAGCGCCGCCAGGCGGACGCCGAGATCAGACAGCGCCGCGAGATCGAGACGGTGCGGGCCCGCGAGGAGGCCGAGACCGCGAAGATCGTCGAGGAGGAGCGGCTGCGCGCCCAGAGCGCCTTCCTGCGGACCGAGGAGCAGCTCGGCATCCAGCGGGAGAACCAGGCCCGCGAGGTCGCGGTCGCGCAGAAGAACCGCGAGCGGGTCATCGCCGTCGAGAACGAGCGGATCGAGAAGGACCGGCTCCTGGAGGTCATCGCGCGGGACCGGGAGACCGAACTGACGCGGATCGCCGCCGAGAAGGAGGTCGAGGCCGAGCGGCGGGAGATCGCCGAGGTGATCCGCGAGCGGGTCGCGGTGGACCGCACGGTCGCCGAGCAGGAGGAGTCGATCAAGCGGCTGCGCACGGTCGAGGAGGCCGAGCGGGAGCGGCAGGCCCTCGTCATCGCCGCCGAGGCCGAGGCGCAGGAGAGGCTGGTCAAGGACATCAAGGCCGCCGAGGCCGCCGAACAGTCCGCCGTGCACCGGGCGGCGGAGGAACTCACCCTCGCCGAGGCCCGGCACAAGGCCGCCGACCTGGACGCCCGCGCCAGGATCCGGCTCGCCGAGGGCACGCAGGCCGAGGCCGCCGCCGAAGGGCTGGCCGCCGCGCAGGTCCGCGAGCGGGAGGCCGACGCCGTCGAGAAGGCCGGCCGCGCCGAGGCGGAGGCCACCGAGGCCCGGCTGCGCGCCGAGGCCGAGGGCCTGCGCGCCAAGGCGCTCGCCGAGGCCACCGCGATCGGCGAGAAGCTCAAGGCGGAGGCCGAGGGCCTGAACCAGAAGGCCGTCGCCGTCGCCGCCTTCGACGAGGCGTCCCGCGCCCACGAGGAGTACCGGCTCCGTCTGGAGGCCGAGAAGGACATCCGGCTCGCCGGACTCGACGTCCAGCGCCAGGTCGCCGAGGCACAGGCCACCGTCCTCGCCACCGGCCTGGAGAACGCGGACATCAGCATCGTCGGCGGCGAGTCCGTCTTCCTCGACCGGCTCGTGCGGTCCGTCGCGCTCGGCAGGTCCGTCGACGGCTTCGTGGACCACTCCTCCACGGCCCGGACGCTGGCCGGACCCTGGCTGAACGGGGACGGGTCCTTCACCGAGGACCTGACGAAGGTGCTCGGCTCCCTCTCCAGCGCCGACGTGCAGAACCTCAGCGTCTCCGCGCTGCTCGCCAAGGTCATGAACTCCGGCCTGCCGAACGCCCCCGCGCCGGCGGAGACCCCGCCGGTCGGCACGGCGGCGAACTGACGGACGACGAGGACCAGGAGGGGGGGGGGGGGGCGCGGGGGGGGGGCCCGCGCGCCCGCCCGCGCGCGC